>NZ_JOPI01000087.1:0-6666 GCF_002153695.1 Acetobacter sp. DsW_059 | reverse complement strand
TTAACAAACATTTAATGTTTTATGCTGCTTCGGGTTTAATATATTAAAATTTTTTAATATAAATTAAGTTTTGTTTATTAAAATCTTAATATATTTAAAGGGTTAAGTTAACATTAATCAAACTAAATTAGGAAGACGCTATGTCTACCACTATTAATATCAGTTCAGGGCAAACAAGTGCTAATATCAATGTAACGAGTGGCAGCACTTATATAATACAGGATGGAGGGTCTCTTCAGAGTTCTGTTATCGAATCTGGTGCAACTGTAAGTGCCCTAGATTCGTATAGTAATGATACGGACTTCACAGCGGCTATTGATGGTGTGAGTGTCAGTGGCGGAGAGCTTAATCTTTTAGATGATTCGGTTTCGAAAGATGTAACGCTGGATGATGGTGTTGTCAGCGGAACAAGTCAGGCTCGTATTTTTGGTTTAACCGTTAACAGCGGTTCAGCTGCGTTTACAGGTTCATGGTTAAATGATGTCCAGGTCAGTGGCGGTACGCTTAATATTTATGAGAGTGTTACAGTTGATCAGTTAGATGATATTACTGATAACTCTGCTCCATCTAATGGGCCTTTGCTTGTAACGGGTAGTGGTGTTCTTGATATTGGTCTGGGTAACACTATAAGGAAAGGAATAAGCGCTAGCGAAAACGCAGATATTGCCATTAATGGCTCTGGTAATGGTAATACTATTAGTGGTGGAATAGTTTTTAACGGGACCGGTGAAAATACTCTTGATGTAGGTTTTGATAACACAATTTCTGGTGCTATTATTACTTCCGATGTCAATCTGGTTATGTCAGGATATGATTCTGCTACCGGCCTGAATGGTGGAAATACAATTGTTAATGGGATCGTATTTTCAGGTAATGGAAGTAATTATATTGATATAGGTAATTTCAATACTATACTTAGTGGAGTTAGGGTTTATAGTGGAAATGTAAACATAGATGGGGGTGCTAAAGTTGCTGGCGGCAACACAATTCAGTCAGGTCTTTTTGTTTACGGTGATGGATCAAATACTGTAAGTGTTTATAAATACAACACTATTAGTGGTGGTGTTGTGGTTTCAAATGCTGACTTTGATATGGATGGCAGCAATGGTGGTAACACTATTAGCGGCGGTCTGGTTATAAGTGGTAATGGATCACAGCACGTTAATGTAATATCAAATAACACAATCAGTTCCGGAATGACGGTTTCCGGTGCAACGTCAGTTTATATCGGAAATAATAATACTATTACTAACCCGGGCGTTGATAACGGCGGTCTTATAATAACAGATCCTGAACAGACAACCATAGGAAATCAGAATAGCTTTTCAAATGGCGTAACTATTTCAGGTGGCACGCTGAGCTTTGGCTCTCAGAATACCGTTTATAATAATGACTTAAGGCTTGTGGATATAGTAAGCGGAGCCGTGGCGGATAATAATACATTTTATTATAGCACTGACCTTGATGATTCTGATGTCACTTACGGAAATAATAATAGTATTTATGGGGTTAGTGCCAATAATAGTGTTATTGGTATTGGTAACGGAAATACTATATATAGTAGTGGTTTTACAGGTTCTGGTGGGACATTCACTATTGGTAGTGGAAATACTATTTCCGGTGTTAATGTAGCCAATGAGCTGGTTTCTGCCGGTGCCGGAAATAATTTTGTGAGCAATACCTTTATTGGTTCTGGTGCAGTTTTGAGTGCGACAGGTTCTGCTGGTGGTTCCAACCTCCTGAGTTCTGGGACGGTTGCTTCGGGAGGATCCTTGTTTCTTGGTGCCTATGGCAGAATGACTAGCGGGGCTCTGATTGTAAGTGGTGGCGGTATAGCAACTCTTAGTGGTCCTTCGACGGTTGTAAATACTCTCTCTAACTATGGGGGTACGACTTATGTATCCTCCGGCGGGACCGTTGGTACGACAACAATTTCCGGTGGAACTGTAGGGCTTAGTAGCGGCGCAACCATGGTGGGCACTGCTAATATTGGGCAGGATGGTACGCTTGAACTGGCTGGTAACAACGGAACAGGTACGATTACGTTCTCGGGGAGTGAGGAGCATCCTTCTTACGTTGTTCTGAGTGACGATGTTGTTGATGGTAAGTCGACGGTTTCTCAGACATTTTCCGGGTGGGGTACGGGTTATGACCACATTATTTTTAAAGGGCCATTTACAAGCACTAAAGCTACACTGACTAGCAATAATACCATTTCACTGCAGGTGGGTGACACAACATTTACGTTGAATATTCCAGGTATTGGTTCAACGGGATATACATTGCTTGAGCTTGATAATGGTTATATCGACCTGGAGATTTGTTTCCTGGCTGGAACGCTCATTCAGATGGCCTCTGGTTATGTAAAAGTTGAGGAAATTAAAGCTGGCGATAAAATAATGGTTCGGCAGGCAGATGGAAATTTTGCTGAGGAGACCGTAAAATGGGTTGGCAGGAAACACCATAATGTAAGAATTGCACAAAAATATCCTGACCTCGCCGGATATCCTGTTTGTATTAAAAAAGATGCCCTGGCAGAAGGTGTGCCTTTTAAAGATCTTCTGGTTACACCAGAGCATAGTCTCTTTATTGACGGGAATTTTATACCGGTTCGTATGCTTGTTAATGGTGTGAATATTTATTATAATCTGGAAATAAATCAGTATGACTATTATCACATTGAAACAGAGCAGCATGCTGTTATTGATGCGAATGGTGCGCTGACAGAGAGTTATCTGAATACGGGTAATAAAAATTCTTTCAGTAATCCGGGAGGGAGCGACGCCGGCGTTGTTCAGGGGTATTTTGAAAGACCTAAAAGCTGGCTGGAAGATGCAGCTGCGCCTCTGGCTACGCATCGTGAACTTGTTGAGCCTGTATTCAGAAAAATTCTGAACAATTGTCACGCCAGGCAAGTGCAGGCAGAGGCGGAGACAACGCTTAATCCCGATTTATATCTTTATGATCCGGTTACGCGTGCAATGACTTACCCTTTTAAAAAGGACGGTGTGCATGTCTTCTTTACAATAAGGAATGAGGTTTCCAGGGTGTATCTGTCGTCTCTGGCTTCACGACCGGCTGATACAATTGGGCCATTTGTTGATGACCGGCGCGAACTCGGGGTTAGGGTTGGCGATATAGAAGTTCTGAATGATAATGAAATTTTGATTGTTAATGAGCATCTTGAAGATAAAGAGCTGTCGGGATGGTCTGTATATGAAGGGGGTGATGGGCGTTGGACAACGGGGCTCGCTGCAATTGATCTGCCGTCAGGTGTTAGTGGAAAAATGAAGATTGTAAAAATAGATATTTTATCATCTCATAAATATTATATTGAGAGAAAAGAGATACGAAACATTATGCGTGGTTAAAAATAAAGAAGCCCCCTTTTATAAGGGGGCTTTGCTTTTGGGTAATGCAGTGCTGCTACGTTAAGCGGTTAGGATTGATGCTGCGTGCGAAACTATTTTTCGTAAGCAGATCTTTTGCTTTGAAAGCTGAATATGGCAGAATCTTAATATGAATATGATCTGATAATACAAAGAGGCGGAACCAGGGTGGATTAATTATCGGCTTAATATTTAAGGAGGCATAATGTAACGGGTGCATAGCAGGCGTTACATTTTACTTTTTAAAAATATGGCGGAAGGGGTGGGATTCGAACCCACGGTACGGTTGCCCGTACGCCAGTTTTCAAGACTGGAGCCTTCAACCACTCGGCCACCCTTCCTGCTTTCGCCTTGGCCGTCTTATAATCACGACTTTACCCGTCTGTCTAGTCACCTGATGCAAGAAAATTGCATTTATATCGTCTTTAAGTGTTCTTCGGGTTGCTCTGGCGTTGTCAGAGTTGTAGAACCCCAAACTCTAACTCACATTGATCCACTCAGGGACGTGTTATGAAACAGCAGGCAAACCTGATCCGGGCCGGACAGGTCATTGAGCATGACGGCCGTCGCTGGACGGTACTGAAACAGCAGATTATTACCCCAGGTAAGGGTGGTGCATTCATTCAGGTTGAAATGCGCGACCTTAAAACCGGCAATAAAACGAACGAGCGCTGGCGTACAGCTGACAGCGTTGAGCGTCTGATGACCGAGGACAGAGAGTATCTCTATTCCTACACAGACGGCGACTCTCTCGTGCTTATGGACCCCGAGTCTTTCGAGCAGCTTATTATTTCTGTTGACCTTCTGGGCGATCAGGCACCGTTCCTGCAGGATAATATGACTATTAACCTGCATCTGGTTGAAGGTGACCCGGTTGGTGTTGATCTTCCTCCTCAGGTTACTCTCGAGGTGGTTGAAGCTGATCCGGTTGTTAAAGGTCAGACAGCCAGCTCGTCTTATAAACCGGCTAAGCTGTCAAATGGTGTAAAGACCATGGTGCCGCCGTTTATCGAAGCTGGTGAGCGTATCGTGGTCAGAACAGAAGACGCGACTTACGTTGAGCGCGCTAAAAACTAACTTCGGATATTTCTTTCTTTTAGGCAGGACACAGCAGAGTGGCTCTTCGACTTTCCCCCATTATGACGGTGATGCAGGCAGCCGCCCAGAAAGCAGCCAGGCGTCTTCTGCGCGATTTTAACGAAGTCGAACAGCTTCAGGTCAGCATCAAAGGGCCTGGTGACTTTGTTTCACAGGCAGATCTTCGTGCAGAACAAATTCTGCGTGAAGAGCTCGACCGGGCACGGCCTGGTTATGCTTTTCTGATGGAAGAATCAGGCAGCTCAGGGACAGATAACTGGACCTGGCGCTGGGTGGTTGACCCGCTCGATGGCACAACCAACTTTTTGCATGGCATTCCTCACTGGGCTATTTCTATTGGCCTTCAGCGTCGTCTGCCAAATGGTAAAATCGAGCTGGCAGCAGGCCTTGTTTACAACCCTGCTTCTGGCGAAATGTTCCATGCAGAAAAAGGCTCAGGTGCGTTTCTCAATGAGCGTCGTATTCGTGTGTCAGCGCGTCGGGAAATGTCAGAATCACTTTTTGCTACCGGTATTCCGTTTGCAAAAGTGCCTGCCTCACGGCGTTTACCTTTCGCTAAGGTGATGGGTAACCTGATGCCACGCGTTGCAGGTATCCGTCGTTTTGGTGCTGCTGCTCTTGACCTCGCATGGGTTGCGGCCGGGCGTTATGAAGGTTTCTGGGAGTTTGGTCTTAAACCATGGGACTGTGCTGCCGGTATTCTTATCGTGCGTGAGGCTGGTGGTCAGGCGACCAATCCGGCAGGTGAAGATATTGATGATCTGCCAGATGATATCTTCATTGTTGCCGGTAATGGTAATATTTATGGTAAACTGCGTGAAATCGTGGCTGAAAGCCTGACAGACGCCTGATAACGTCGGTTACCGTTTTATTTAAAAAGGCGCTTCCGTCATCGGGGGCGCCTTTTTTTATGCAATTTTTCAGACTTAACCCTCTTTCCCTAATAAGAAAAACAGACCAGAGTTGTGAATATTAGAAAAACAATTCTTATTTTTATGTGAGGGAAATAATAATGTTAAAGCAGGTTTTTAAATTTCAGGGCTCATCGGGAGAAATGCTTGCCGCCAGTCTTGAGCGGCCACACTCAGATGTGCGTGGTTATATTATTTTCGTACATTGTTTTGATACAGAAAAACAGGGCCAGGTTATCTCTGGTATTGCACGAAGTTTTGTGCGTGCAGGGGTAGGTGTTGTATGCCTGAGTGCTGCCGTTATAGAAAAAACAGAAGATATTTTACGTGCTGTGACCGCAATGACCGAAATGGGTATGCAGCCTTTCATGCTCGCCGGGCATAGCCTGGCAGTCGGTACAGTGCTCGACGCAGCTGCCATCAGTGATGAGGTTATTAAGGCCGTTTCTCTGCTTTATCTGCCAGTTGATACAGATCATGCTCTGCGCCAGGATATACTGACACATTTAAAAGAGGTGCCTCAGCCAGTTTTGATTTTAGATGAACCTGATGCTGATGGTGTTGCCTCAGTTACTCAGGATTCAACGCAGGCCAGAAGTTTTATTGCCCTTGATAATGTTGATTACAGATTTTCAGATCATGCTGACGTCGATTATGTTGCAGGCATCATGTCAGTGTGGGGGCAGCGTTATCTGCCTGAGGTGGCAGTTCTGCCAGCTGAGGCCGGGGTGTCAGGTGTAAGCGCTGCTGAAACGGGTATGGGTGCATTTCAGCTGGAGATGCAAAGCGGTAAGCACTATTTTCTGGCAGATGAGCCCCTGTCCTTTGGAGGTAATGATACAGGCCCGGCACCTTATGATTTCCTTGCAGCGGGTCTGGCTGCCTGCACTGTGATGACATTACGTATGTATGCCACGCAGAAAGAGCATAATCTTTATCGTGCATCAGCTTTTGTCGCCTGTAAAAAGAAGCCCGATGGTTCAGGGCATATTTTTGAGCGTACCATTGCCCTTGAGGGTGAACTCGACGATGCGCAGCGTGCAAGATTTATCGATATTGCAGATCTCTGCCCGGTGCATAAAACGCTGGCGAACGGCGCAGAGATTGTTACGCGTCTTAAAGAGTAAGCCGTGCAGGAATGCAGGTTTTTTATATTTTACGTAAATAGAGCAAAAAGAAACAAGCTCCGGCACCTGAGATAAGGATGCCGGTTGGTATCTCCTGAGCTGCAAATAGGCTGTGGCTCAGCAGGTCAGCAAGCATAGCGG
>NZ_JOPI01000086.1:0-261 GCF_002153695.1 Acetobacter sp. DsW_059 | reverse complement strand
AGCTGCATGACGCAATCTGCGTTGCGGTCGGCAAAGATTATGCATACGTCTGCACAATCGTGTCTGGAAAAGAACCGACAAAGCATCGTGCAGATATCCGACTTCCTCAGATGGAGGCGTCGTCTTTCAGTTATCCGACATTCAGCCGTGTTCGATGCACGCCTGAAACTGCAATGAAGTCCGGAAAAACAATCGGCCGCGTATCAGAGAAAACGCTCAGTGATATCATTATTGGCATCACCCGAGAGCACCGCATGCGCG
>NZ_JOPI01000085.1:0-241 GCF_002153695.1 Acetobacter sp. DsW_059 | reverse complement strand
TGCTGAGAAATCTACTGAGAAATCGAGAACATCACCGCTGTTTTTAGGAGCCAGAGACAGAGGTATAATCTCTGTCAGCAGACCCCGCGCTCTTAAATTAACCGGTGCGACAGCCTCGATCGTGCGAGCAGATGCAGGGGACCAGCGCCCTGATGTGATGGGGTTCGTCATGCTGGACCTGTCGCAATAAATGAGTATGAACCGTTCAGGTTGCCAGCATTCCAGAATACAAAACCTGAAG
>NZ_JOPI01000084.1:0-5779 GCF_002153695.1 Acetobacter sp. DsW_059 | reverse complement strand
CCGCTATGCTTGCTGACCTGCTGAGCCACAGCCTATTTGCAGCTCAGGAGATACCAACCGGCATTCTTATCTCAGGTGCCGGAGCTTGTTTCTTTTTGCTCTATTTACGTAAAATATAAAAAACTTCTTGCATTCAACATGGAGGGTTCGGTGCTGTCACATTAAGTCTGATTGGTTGAGAAAGTCGCTAAGAGTGTAATTTCAGGCAGTCAGAGCGGTCGCACTGTTCCACTGAGCGAAAGCTCTGATACGATGGAGATACTTGCTGAGAGCTGATGATATCTGAGCGGGCGGAACAAAGAGATTACGAACGGCTGAGAACACAGAGACAAAAAGCTAACACCCGGCCGGAGAGCGGAATTTCTGCATCACTCTTTCTCGTTTTCGTAAGGGCAGATGTGAATTTTCTGCTCTGTTATTCAGCCTCTTATGGCTCAGATGCCTCACAGAGGGCATGATATGGCGTTTCGCTGTTTCGTAAGAAGAAAGCTTATCTGTCACGATACGGGCTGGTTGTGCACCCTGCTGACGAAGAAGGCGGGTTAACAGATTTTGTGCTGCTTTTGCATTGCGTCGTGTCTGAAGAATTTCATCGAGGACATAGCCCTCCTGGTCTACCGCCCGCCATAACCAGTACACCTGCCCCTGAATGCGCAGATGCACTTCGTCCAGATGCCAGATATCTCCCGGTTTCGCAGCTTTCCTGCGTAATCTTCCAGCGTAAGCAGGGCCGAACTTACGGCTCCACCGGCGGATCGTTTCATACGATACCACAAGCCCACGCTCACACAGCATATCTTCGACCAGACGATAACTCAGCGGAAAGCGATAATACAACCAGACCGCATGAGCGATCACCTCACCAGGAAAGCGATGCCGCTTGTAACTCACTGAACAGACTTTTATCCCTCAGTCGCTACCACAAATCACTTAATGTGACAGCACCAGCAGAACGTCAAGGAAGGCACACCCAGAAGCCGCAACACGCTTTTATGAACAACAAAAATCACATGCATTAGCCGCTTAAATCAGATAAAAAACGTCTCCACAAAACCCGGGGCAATTCACTGTTCCAGGCAGGATTGGCAGCGGCCTGCCATAATCCGGTTCTGAAAGCTGTTGCCAGGCGCATAAAAGAGCGGGGTAAGCCACACAAACTGGGGATCGTCACAATCGCCAACGCTATCCTCAAAGCCTGAGTGTCATGGCGCATTAGCTCCGCTGCTTAAACACAGTTGCTAACGAGATATCTTATGCAATCTGCTCCTTTGCGAGATTCGAGTTATCCATACAAAATCGATCGTGGTAGGGTTTTTTATCTTGACAATAAGCATGTTGCATGGCCTTGTTACGGTAACGCACTGAGCTACGAAGCTCGTAACGGTGCCCTCGTTAGTAACGACTTCGATTATTTTTGGCGACGCTGCCAGTAGCTTCTGAGTATCAGATAATGGCGTTCGCACTACCAAAAATCGGAATCCTTTTGTCTAGTTCTACTCCTTACGAGGTTGCAAACAACTCGATACGCAGTGGTATTAAGGCTGCCCTTTACGAATTACAATGTGAAGGGATTAGCGTGACAGCAGTGTTTAGTGACCCAAGCGATTTTGGTGGTTGTTATATCGAAGCGTCAAAATTTCTCCTAGATCAGGGCATCAAGCATGTATTGGGTTGTTATACGTCAAGCTCACGACAGCAGGTAGTGCCGACATTTGAAGCTCGTGATTCGATCTTGTGGTACCCGGTTCATTATGAAGGCTTTGAGTGCTCCCCATCAGTTATATATCTAGGATCTACTCCTGCTCAGCATGTTTTGAATCTCATTGATTATGCAATCAAGAGAGGATGGAAAAGCTATTACCATTTGGGTTCTGACTATGTCTGGGCATGGGAGAACAATCGCGTTATGGCTGATTACTTGGCCTCTCAAAGTGGGGTTTGCATCGGAGAAGATTTAAGGCCGATATCCGATAATGCGGAATCCTTTGTTACCACAATAGATAAAATATGGGCTGCAAAGCCAGATTTTATTTTTAGTAATCTCATTGGAGAAGATCATTACCAATTTATTCGAGATTTCAGGAATTCTGAGTTCCAACACAAAGCCAACATACCAATTTTAACATGTGCACTTGGTGAAACTGAGTTGAAAGCAATAGGGCCAGAATGGTGTGAAGATTTGATTGTATCCAGTGTATATTTTTCAAGCATAAACAATCAGGAAAATAAAAAGTTTATATCTTCTTTATTGGGTGCGGGGGTATCGTCGCCTGGTGCTTGCGTGGATGCAGAAGGTGCTTATTTAACCACAAAACTATTATGTCGGTCTTTGTTAATAGCTAAAAGTGACGAAAGACAGGCGGTAGTCAATGCGCTGGGTGAGATAGTTTGTGACGCTCCTCGTGGCAATGTTCGAGTTGATATTAACACCAATCACTCTGCAGCCCGTCCCAGAATTGGAATATCTAAAAAGAATTTCGAATTTGATATAATTTCTGACACTTTAACGTACGTCGAGCCTAATCCATATTTGGTGAATCCAGAAAATTTGGCCGAAATGGAAAACACTTGTGATGGTATGGGTACATGAGCCGGACCGTTACGCACAATTTCCAACATTATGAAGCGAGGGTCTTTTCAGAACGCCAATATCCGTTATTGGAGAGAAGCCTAAAGAACATGGGGATGGATATTTTATATTTAAAAGGATGTGATTACGTTAGTGCGTTTACCTGTGTATCTGATCGTGCCGTGATTAATTTCCTCGATTTATCAGATAGCGCTGTTCGATCTTATGCGCTGTCATCGAACGAAAAACCTAAACTCGTTCCTATAGTTGCTCTCGTGAATAGTGAAACTCCCTCCCACCTGAAAGCTATGATCATGCTAGAGGCAACGTCATTTCTTAGGACGCCAATCTGTTCTTCAACGGTATTTCCTGCAGTTTATATGGCAATTAATCTTCATGAACGTAAAAAAATACTAGAATCTACAATAGAAAGTTTAAATGAAAAGAAAAAAAAGAGGAAATATGTGGTTAAATATTTGTTTCACTTTATGAACAAAAACAATGTTGATGAAGAGACGGCTTATAAGAAGTTAAGGGCTATATCTCAACAGAACAGATGTTCAGTAGAAGAATACGCTTACAACTATTACATTGATGAGGTATAGGGCATGTGGAAAAAAAGCGCACTTAAGGATAAAATAGTGAAGCTGGAGGACATCTCTCACACGCATCATTATGTAACTGAGAAAACGCAGGGCAAGTATCACTACGTTTATGGGCCGTACCCAACTCCTGTTTTATCGATCAAATCGGGAGATACAGTAACTTGCGAAACGCATGATGCTTTTGAGGGGCAGATCAAGACTGAGAGTGATGTCCCATCAGAGATATTAAATTTTCCGTATCTTAATCCACAAAATGGTCCGATTTTTGTTGAAAGCGCTGAAAAGGGAGACACTCTGTGTGTGGAAATATTAAAAATTTCACCACGTGGAGAACAACCGCGAGGAACAACGCTGATAATGCCACAATTTGGAGGGCTCGTCAGCACCAAAGAGACGGCGTCTCTACAAAAAGATCTTCCAGAACGGGTAAGGAAATTAATTGTCACAGAGGAAAAGGGTACAATATGGTCTGATAAAATAACAATTCCGTATGAACCTTTTATTGGATCGATTGGTGTTTCCCCCGAGATTGAAGCTGTTTCCGCCCTGCAACCGGATTATTGGGGTGGAAACATGGATCTTCCCGATGTCAGACCAGGAAATATAATCTATTTCCCGGTGAATGCACCTGGTGCGCTATTATACTTGGGAGATTGTCACGCAACACAAGGCGACGGTGAATTGTCAGGTGTGGCGCTGGAGCATCCGACGCATACAACAGTACGAGTTCATCTTGTAAAGGACTGGAAGATATCGGGTCCCCGGATAGAAAGTGAGAATTTTATAATGTCCGTAGGGTCTGCGCGCCCGTTAGAGGATGCCACGAGAATGGCCTATCGAGATCTTATAGAATGGATGGCTACGGATTTTGGGTTCGATCGGATCGACGCATATATGCTGTTGAGTCAATGTGGCAGGGTAAGATTGGGTAATATGGTAGATCCCAAGTACACAGTGGCCGCTTCTATAAAAAAATCATATTTATTTGGAGAATAATAAGTAATTACTGAAAAAATAAAATCAACAAATCCGTTTATACCCATTAACATCAAAAATTTCCGGATGATACTCAATTGCGTATCAAAGCTATTCAATCACTCCTGATTGAATAGGGTTTTGTAGATGGAGGGATAGAAGAACCATTGATTGATGTGCTCTGGTTCGTGATTCCAGAGTTCTGTCGTGCTGATGGT
Organism: Acetobacter sp. DsW_059; assembly: GCF_002153695.1. Classification (NCBI taxonomy): domain Bacteria; kingdom Pseudomonadati; phylum Pseudomonadota; class Alphaproteobacteria; order Acetobacterales; family Acetobacteraceae; genus Acetobacter; species Acetobacter sp. DsW_059. The sequence goes on along the minus strand of NZ_JOPI01000084.1, from coordinate 1,412 downwards.
AGTTCTCTGTCCTGATTTTTGTATGACGTCTGAGGCAGAGCGAAAATCAGGCTAACGAACCAGAAATCAAGACGCCAATAGCCCAAAATCAGAACCAGGGCACATCAATCAATGGTTCTTCTATCCCTCTAATCATCCTCCTCCTTAACTGACGACACGCCGTAAAATGCAGTGTGAATTTAAATCCCAATACTATTAATAAAAATATATATAAATCATGTTGATTTATAAGATTTTTAATGCTTACTATTTAATAGTAGTTAATTTTTTTATTTTTCTGATATTATATATCTAAACAACAACGGTGTTGTTAAATGAAAAATAAAAATATATCTTTATTATAAATTAAAAGTTAATTCTATATTTAGTTTTCTTTTAATTTATATAAAATCATCAAAAATAAATAAGGGGAATTAAATGATATATTTTGTCACTATAAATAAAAGGATTTTTAATTATGGGCATTGATAGTTATAAAGCTGCTGCAATTCAATTTGAGCCAAGATTATTCGATAAAGAAAAAAATTGCTTGGAACTAATAGAATTAATAAAAGAAGCAGCTGAATCTGGTGCTAAATTAATTACTACGCCTGAAATGGCTATTTCTGGTTATTGCTTTTTTAATGAAGAAGAAGCTGCCAGAATGGCGGAACCAGTATCCGGAAAAACTGTTTCTCTTTTTAAAAATTTGTCGTCTTCTTTAAATATATACTTGGTTTTGGGTATGCCAGAACAAGATGAAGAAAGCGGGTTACTATATAACTCAGCTATTTTTATTGGGCCAAAAGGGGTTTTGGGGGTTCATAGAAAAACACACTCTTATATTTCAGAACCAAAATGGGCAGCTCCGGGAAATAATGGTCATAAAGTTTATGATACTCCCTTGGGTAAAATAGCAATTTTAATATGCATGGATATTCATTTTCTTGAAACAGCAAGAGTTGTAGCTGTAGAAGGAGCTGATATTATCTGTCATATTAGTAATTGGCTAGCAGAAAAAACACCTGCCCCATATTGGATTAGTCGGGCATATGAAAATAACTGTTATTTATTGGAAAGCAATAGATGGGGACTGGAGAGGGGTGTACAATTTAGTGGCGGATCATGTATAATATCCCCTAATGGTGATATTATAAGCCAAATTGATACAGAAAATGGTATTGTTTATGCAAATATTGATTTAAATGAATCAAGAAAAATGAAAAAAAATGTCTACTCTACTTTAGAATGTAGACGCCCTAATCTTTATCGTGAATTACAAAAAAATACATTTCTGTGGAATCCTTTAGATTACTTTAATCTTTATAATAATAATCCTATATCTAAAGGAGGAAGTGGGAAAGTATCTGTTGTTCAAGATAACTTCTCTGAAAATAAAAATGATAATATAAAAAAGATATTAATATTAATAG
>NZ_JOPI01000083.1:0-3291 GCF_002153695.1 Acetobacter sp. DsW_059 | reverse complement strand
CCTTACGACTGGCATCTGTATAAAAAGCGTCACCTGATCGAAAACATGTTCGCAAAGCTCAAAGGCTGGCGACGGGTGGCAACACGATACGATCGCTGCGCTCATACTTTTATATGTAAGCAATCTTAAAGAATGTGTCCTGAGCCTGGATATATTATAGTGATTTTATATATTTCTTCATTTCTTTAAGAAGAAGCCGAACACTGCTTTTAACATGCTCACGGGAAGGCAGTACAGCATAAAGAGAGACTGTTTCTCCCTGAAATTCAGGTAAAATCCTTATCAGGCTGCCATTATTGAGATTATCCTGCGCATCCCATAGTAATTTATAGGCAATACCTTTGCCTGACAGTGCCCAGTCATGCACAATTTCAGCACTTGTGCTGCTAAGCCTTGGCGTCACCACCACCACATGTGAGCTATTTTTATTTTCCAGTATCCACTGATTTAACGGCTCCATCGTTTTATAACGCCGTAAACACAGGCAGGTATGTTTTTTTAAATCTTCCGGCGTCTGAGGCTGACCATATTGTTCAATATATTCTGGGGAGGCACAGGGCACTCTGTTCGTTGATGCAAGTTTTGTAACAATAGAACCGGATGTTTCAGGCATGCCCAGGCGAATAATCAGATCAAGATAGTCGCCAAAATCATATGACCCCTCAGAAGCAACAGCGAGACTGAGCTGAAGGTCGGGGTGCTCGCTACCAAAATGTGCTATGAAGGGTGCCAGTTTGTTACGCCCCAGCTCAAGTGGTGCACCTATGCTTAACGCCCCCTGTAAGAGACGGTTAGACTGCATAATTTCGGCCTCAAGGTGTTCTGTACCCTCAACAAGCTTTACGCCACCATCATAATAAAGCTGTCCGCTGTCACTCAGATGAAAATGTCGCGTATTACGCACAACAAGTGTTACACCCAGCCGCTCTTCAAGGCGTCTTAACCTGCGCGATACAGCAGGGGCAGAGACACCCAGCCGCTTTGCTGTCGCACTGACACTACCAGCCTGAACCAGCTGAACAAAAAAACTAATATCTGTCAGATTTTCGAGAATCATCTTCAAAATGGCCCTGACCACTCTCGTATATATACCAGTGCAATCCATAGCGACTGATGCTGTGCATACAAGAGCTTAGCTGCATTGTGCTACGCTATGTACTCTCCTTTTCTGAGCGGAAAGACTGATCATCCTGTCCGCCAAGAAAATATCCTGTTCCGGCCCATATAAAAGCCAGCGCAGCACCGGCAAGGGAGACGACGACAGAACTTTGCGAAACGGCGGTAATCGCAGCAATAGTCCAGCCACTGACGGCATCACCCGCACGGTATACTACGGTATCGAGAAAGCTTTTTGCACGATATTTTACATCTGCCGGCATTGGCGTGAACAAAATTTCACGCCCGGGGCGAATAAACGCATATTCACTCACACGTCTTATCGCCATAACAGTCGCGACCATGACAAACACCGGCCATATTGCAAGCATCAGAAACCCTGCCGTAATAATCAATGGTGCAATGGTCAGCAGGCCTTTGACACCGAAACGATGTGCAAAGCGTCCGGTTATTACTACCTGACAAAGCAGAGAAAGGGCCTGAACAGCGCTGTCAATAATTGAAAAAACACGCACCTGTTCCGCTCGTGAAGGGAAGGTAACAGCTACTAATCTGGCCTGTTCAAAGTAAAGAAAAGTCGATGATGTGCTTAACAGCATAACAAAAGCGGCAAGACACAACAGATAAGGTGAACGCATGACCATCGTGAAACCAGCAAAAGGGTTACCTCTTACCGGGCGGTAACGTGCTTCACACTCCTCCTCATTCTCCTGGCTGGTACGCCACGCCATTAAACGTGACTTAGCCAGCAGGGAGCCTCCTAACAGGAACGCTGAAACCACCATTAACCCTGGTAGTGATACAATACTGACGAGTAGTGCCCCGGCAACGGGTCCGGTAATACCGCCAATACTGGCGCCGCTGGCAATGAAACCAAAAAGACGGCCTGCCTGCTCTTTTCTGAATATATCCGCCATCAGACTCCAGGCGACGGATACAACGAATAAATTAAAAACTGACAACCAGACAAAAAATGCCCGTGCCACCCACAGGCTGGTAGGCCACAAAAAAAGACAACATGCAAAGCCAAGCATGTTGAGAGCAAAAAAACTATAAACCCAGTTAATAAACTGCGCGCGAGCCACGCGGGCATTAAGCCATCCATAAAGGGGTACAGCCAGCAGCATAACGATAAAGGTAGAGCTAAACAGCCATTGCAGATTATGGAGCCCGCTGGCAATGCCCATAGCATCACGCACCGGGCGCAAAACTGCGTAGCTGGTAAAAAGAAAGAAAAAAAGCCCAAACCCCCAGAGGCACGCGCTCACTTCATCCGGGTGAGCATTAATGGCTTTACAAAATCTGAGAATAAAAGACCCCGGTGTTTTATCAGAGATCATGACCACGCACAGGTACGCAGCCTGTCGCTTTAATCAGCTGAGCGGCAACCTCACCGGCTTTATCGTTTGTAAAACTATACAGAACTTCTGTGTCGCCACCGCCACCATTAGTCAGACTACTGGCATTAACTGAATTAAATGCCCGTACAAATAATGTGCCTGGAAATAGCTGTGCCGAATATTTGGCGACACCAAAACTACGGGCTTTTTCAGCCACGGCACCATCCCGATAAGGGTAGGCGTTATCAGCATCAATCAGTATTTTACCAGCGAGTGCCTTACTATATTTTTCTGCAACAGACGGCTCAGCCCCATAAGGAACAGCCAGTAAAATGACATCACCAAAAGCTATTGCCTGTGCTACATCTCCCGCCCGTGCATTTGCACCGGCATTTGCAACGACATCCTGCAGTAATTCCGGCTCTCTGGATGAGAACATAACCTGATAACCAGCCTGTGCCCATAAACGCCCAAGAGTGCCGCCTACCTGCCCGGAACCAATAATGCCAATACGTGGCAAATTTGTTTTTCCTGGTCTGTAAGATTCTGCCATGGCCGGGGGCAGGGACGTTATTGCAGTTATACCGCATATAATTTTCAGCACGTTGCGCCGCGATGAACGAAATGATGGTGGCATATTAAAGCCTCCCCTGTAGCCTGATAGAGAGCTTTCAGCATACTCAATGTTTGTCAGGGTGCAACATGCACATATAGCCATAGTCTGCACAAACATCAGCACGTTATTTTTATGCAAAATAAAATTTTAAAGTCAGGCTCAGGACTCATTCGTTAAGATAGAAGAGGACGGTTGCAGCGATATGGATTGCGGACATGA
>NZ_JOPI01000082.1:0-347 GCF_002153695.1 Acetobacter sp. DsW_059 | reverse complement strand
TTGCAGGAGTATCCGCTGCAAGCGCTCTGGCGTTCATTGCTGGTCTTGCTTCGGTTATTAGTGGAGGCGTCAGTACAGTGTCCGGGTATATCTGCTCCTGGACGGGAGCTTGCTCCTGAACACGGTGCCTACTAAGATTTTGAACTAAATATTGCATTGTGGTTCACAGGATGTCGAGTGACGATAACCCTGTGAATTGCATTTTTTACTACCTGCGAGAAAATTCCTGAATCCTCGTAAAATACAAAACTTAATCATCATAAAAATCATTTAATAATCTAACAATTTTCTATTTTACATCATAAAATTAAAAACAGGAAAGCGGCCTTCGGGTCGCTTTTTTTATG
>NZ_JOPI01000081.1:0-9357 GCF_002153695.1 Acetobacter sp. DsW_059 | reverse complement strand
TAACTTCTCTATTTTTCTTTTTAAATCAACGGGTTAATTCTTATATGGCGGACCCGAAAGGATTCGAACCTTCGACCTTCGCCTTCGGAGGGCGACGCTCTATCCAGCTGAGCTACGGGTCCACATTTTGCTTTCCTAGCGCAAAGCCTGTGCTCTGCCAAGAGGATATAATGAAAAACAAAGGATAACCCTGTGCTCCTTTTTACATCGGACCACAGGATTATAAAATATTATGGCGCGTTAGCCGGCGCAATAGCTGAAGGTATTGCTGGTGTAACCGCTTTTGTCTTCAGGTCAGGCAAAGTAGTAGCTGGCATACCTTCGACGGCTGCTCCGGCCTGAGGCGTAACGGCGGTACCCTCTCCCGTTGTAACTGGCTGCAATTTGGCAGGTTTAATCTGTGGCTGACGATATGCCTTGACCGGCCCCAGGGGATTAGAAGAAATAACCTGCATCGACGGCAGGGGACGACGAACACACCCCCTGGCAATTGTCGCACAAACACCATCAGCACCGACAATTTCGTCATTATCGCCACCATAATGCAGATCAGTCACTTTCCCGTCTGTAATACGCACATCTGCAACGCAGGTTTTTCCGGCGCCACCCAGTGCATTTTCAATAATATTGACGACACTTTGCAACGGGAAAAGAGTTGAGTCATTAGCTGATGGTATATTAAGGCCCCGGGTATATTCATAAATTTCAGACCCGTCAGGCAGCTTTTTAGTCTTATCAGGGATACCCATACAGGCCTGTAAATCACTGCTTGAAATACCGATAAGAGAGATCTGCGCTTTATGGGCCGTACGAGAGTCGTAATAACCACAACCCGATAGCGCCAGTGAAAAAACACTCGTTAGTATCACAAGAGGAGAAGCTTTAGGCCTGCTACGGAAAAGACCTGTAATGTTCAAAAGACGAACAGACATGGATAACAAAAAATTCCTTATATGTTCGAAAAAAGGGAGGATGCTGACGAAACATTCATAAAATGCTGTCTTTTCTCAGGATGTCCCTGAATTTATCATTGGTGATGATAAAACACAAACTATGCTTCTCCGGCAAAAGAGAATATCTGTCAGTGACAGGATTTTCCCCCATGTACCACAACCCTGCTAACGTACTCTGATATAAGAAGGTCCCTCTCATGCTCGGTCTCATCAAACTTGCCGTTGGTGTGTCTTCGCCTGAAGAGCTGATACAGCGCCAGAAAATGTCAGAAAACCTTTATACTCACCCGGATTATGGCCCGGTGCCGGTGGTCTATACGCGGTTTTTTCCTAAACGTGCGGATGAACTTCTGAACGGCGGTTCATTATACCGGGTAATTGGCGGGCTGATTGTATGCCGGCAAACTATTCTTGATATTAAAAGCGGTACACGTCCCGATGGCAGAGAGAGTACACTCATATGTGTATCGCCTGAGTTAATACGCACTAACCCTATGACAATGCGTCCTTTTCAGGGGTGGCGTTACCTCGACGGGAAAGATTGTCCACCCGACAGCGCCTTTCAGTCATGCTCTGAGCTACCAGGATCATTGCAAAAAAAACTGGTCATGTTAGGCTTGGCAAGTCTCTTCTTTTGTCTGGTATCACTAAATACCGCTATTTTATGACTAATAAGAATTAAAAAAACTGTCAAAAATAACAAGAGAGAAACAGGGTAGAAACAGACCATCTCAGAGTGACTGGTACAGACTATTTTACCGTCATAACCGGAGATATTTTCCTGATAGCTCCCTGCCGGAGCTCTTTACGCGAGAGGTTATAGTATGAACCTGTCTGTCCATAATCAATCTCCCTCCTCTGCTCCGTCCGAGCAGGCAAGAGAACGCTGGCTGAACACGCTGTCACAGAAAGCGAAAAATCTGAACGGTCCCCAGGACCTTCATTTCGAGCGCCGCCCTCAGCGGCCGACACGCGAAAGAGATAATGTAAAACCCTGCAAAGAGCTCTGATAATATACGTGTAAGGTGCCTTTTAACGAATCAGGGCACCAAGCAAAGCTTCCAGGCGCAAGCGGCCCTCAGCTGTGGCACGGAGATTATTACCCTCTAAAGTAAGGTAGTTTTCTTCGCAGGCTGCGTCGAGAATAACTGAGTTCGTCGCATCAGCTAATGTAAGGCCGGTACGCTCTCTGAAGCGTGTAAGGTTCAGGCCTTCTGTGACCCGCAGCCCCATCAGCAACATCTCTCGTGCACGTTCCTGTGCAACAAGACTTTCCTTCTGTGTCTGGCCTGTACCTTTTTGCTCAACCAGCGTTGCCCATGGCTCCGGGGCACGGTGACGACGTGTCGCAAACAGATCATCACCCTCAGTAATACGCCCGTGTGCACCTGGCCCGATCCCCAGATAATCACCATAACGCCAGTATGTCAGATTGTGTCGGCTTTCACTGCCAGGGCGGGCATAGTTCGACACCTCATATCCGGCCAACCCGAAACGGAAGGTGACTTCTGCTGTGTGCTGATAAAGAGAAGCTGCCTCGTCTTCATCTGGCAAACTAAACTTACCTGAACGAAAAAGAGCTTCAAAACGTGTGCCCTGCTCTATTGTGAGCTGGTAAAGAGAGATGTGATCTGCCGCAAGAGTTAATGCTGTTTGCAGCTCTTCCTCCCAGTCAGCAAGTGACTGCCCTGGTCTGGCGTAAATCAGATCGAAGGTAATGCGGCTAAACAGGTTGCGGGCGGTTTCGAGTGCTGCAACTGCCTGTTTTGCAGAATGCTCCCGCCCAAGGAAACGCAGAGAATCATCATCAAGAGCCTGAATCCCTAACGAAACACGATTCACTCCGGCCTGTCTGAAGCCGTGCAGACGCCCCGCCTCAACACTGGTCGGGTTAGCCTCAAGAGTAATTTCGATATCATCTGCCGGATCAAAAAGTGAGGTCGCATCTTCAATCAACGCGGCCACATTTTCAGGCGATATGAGAGAGGGCGTGCCCCCGCCAAAGAAAACCGAGCCCAGCTTACGCCGCCCGAGGCGGCTGGCCTCGTAAGCCAGCTCAGCACGCAACGCTTTAACAAAGCGTTCCTCAGGGATCTGCTCTCTGACGTGCGAATTAAAATCGCAATAGGGGCATTTGGCCAGACAAAAAGGCCAGTGGATATAAAGAGCGAGTGGTTCAGCAGACAAGGATCAGATCGCCACTTTCACACTCAGCTGCACAGCACGGTCAGGCGGAATGCGGAAGAATTCCATGCTGGATGTTGAGTTACGTGCCATGAACATAAAGAGCCACATTCTCCACCGCGAGAGACGTGAAACAGGCGAACGGGTAATCATCTCGCGTGAGGTGAAGTAAGAGGCCTGCAGCGCATCAAAATCCACACCATTTGCTTTGAGATTTTCAAGAGCGCGCGGAATATTGGGCATTTCCATAAAGCCATAACGCAGAATAACACGATAAATATCGGGGGCCAGCTGCTCGACAGAAACACGATGGCCTCTTTCAGCTTCAGGCTGATCAAGGTTCTGCACCGTCACAAACATTACATGGTCATGCAAAATTTTATTATGACGCAGATTATGCAACAGGCACGGAGGTACAATATCAGGCGTACCCGTCATAAATACTGCCATACCCGGCACACGGATGATGCGCGACTGTGGCAGCCTGGCGATGAAGGAGCCCATGGGCAGGCTGTCCTGACGTTGCCTGCCTATGACCAGACTGCGGCCTTTTTTCCAGGTCGTCATCATCAGGGTCAGTACACAGCCAAGCAGGACCGGCACCCAACCACCATCAGGAATTTTAAGCGCATTGGCAGAAAAGAAGGTCGTATCCAGCACCATGAAGCTGCCAAAGACAACAGCCACCCGCCAGGCAGGCCAGTTGAAATGATAACGAAAGACAACAATCGCCAGTAATGTGGTGCAGATAAACGTACCTGTAACAGCGATGCCATAAGCTGAAGCGAGACGGTCTGAACTCTGAAAAGCCAGAACCAGCAGCACCGCACCAACAGCCAGAAAACGGTTAAAGTCGGGCAGATAAATCTGCCCTTCCTCTTCAGCATTCGTGTGCGTAATACGCAGCCGCGGCATGTACCCAAGCTGAATCAGCTGGCGACAGACCGAAAAACCACCTGAAATACCAGCCTGGCTGGCAATAACGGTGGCCAGTGTGGAGAGAACAATCATAAAACCCTGCATCCAGCCCGGGCAGAGCAGGAAGAAGGGATTAGCCAGAGATTTAGGGCTTTCAATAATCAGTGCCGCCTGGCCAAAATAGTTCAGCACCAGCATAGGCAGCACAAAAAACAACCAGGCATAACGAATAGGCGCCCGACCAAAATGCCCCATATCGGCATAAAGAGCCTCAGCCCCGGTGACACAGAGCACGACAGAGCCAAGCGCCAGAAATGAGAGCCTGCCGTGGTAGAACACGAATTCAACTGCATAAACAGGCGAGAGAGCCATGAGAATGGCAGGATGATGAAGAATTTTAAGCAAACCCATCACACCAATTGTGCCAAACCAGAGGAGCATAACCGGCCCGAAAATTGTTCCTACCTTGCCGGTACCGATATACTGCACACTAAACAGGCTGATAATAACAATCACAGCGATCGGAATAACCAGATCATGCGCTGCGGGCACACTGACTTCGATACCTTCGACCGCCGATAAAACAGAAATAGCCGGAGTAATAATACCATCGCCAAAAAACAGGCAGGCTCCGACAACACCAACCAGCGCGAGCGCTGTACGAAGCTTTGGTTTTGAAATGACACGCTGCGCCAGAGAGGAGATGGCCAGAATACCACCTTCTCCGTTATGGTCAGCGCGCATAATCAGCATGACATATTTCAGGGTTACGATGAGGATCAGTGTCCAGAAGATCAGACTGGCGACCCCCATCACCTCCCACGCAGCCACCTGATGATGACCCGAAATAACCTGCACGGTAGACCGAAAGGCATAAAGCGGACTTGTACCAATATCACCATAAACAACACCAAGCACAGACAGGAGGGCCGCAAAGCCAACCGGAGCTGCTACGTGCTGAGGTTCATCACCGGCAAATTCAGTAATATGCCGGGGCCCGGGAGGGGCTGACTGATCGTGCAGTGGCGCTGCATCGACTGACGTAGCGCCGTCAGAGGCACCATGATCAGATGAAGGGCTGGCTGGGTCGGTCATGTCAGTTTACACTCCGTATGCATGTACTTACGGGCAAGAGGTTCAGGAGCGCCTGCATAAAGGCACTTGCAGGCAAAGAGCAAGTCATTCGTGTTTTTTCTTCATCAGGGTATAGTTGGTCTGGGCCCGAAAATGGCCGTACCTACCCGCACATGTGTTGCACCCTGAGCAATCGCCTGGGGGTAGTCAGCTGACATACCCATAGAAAGAACAGGCAGTCCATGATGCAAGGCCATACTGCGAAGCAGCTGAAAATGCAAAGTCGGATCTTCATCCGCCGGGGGAATACACATCAGCCCGCACAGTTTCTCTCCGAAGCGTTTTTGACAAAGCCTGATGAAATCATCGGCCTGATCGCGGGCTATACCAAATTTTTGTGGCTCGTTACCCGTATTTACCTCAATCAGCAGCTCTGGCATACGGCCACAGGCATCAGCAGCTTTTGCCAGAGCATCAGCCAGGGCAGGACGATCAAGGCTTTCAATCCTGTCAGCCAGCTGCACAGCATCCCGGGCTTTGTTAGTCTGCAACCCACCGATGAGATGCAGCTTTATGTCAGGACTGAGTTCCCGTAATGCCGGGAATTTTGCAGATGCCTCCTGCACACGGTTTTCGCCAAATATACGCTGACCAGCAGCAATAGCTTCAGCAACACTACTGGCGGGATGAAATTTGGAAACAGCAACAAGCTCAACATCCTCCGGGTTTCGACCGGCTTTATGTGCAGCTGCGGCAATTTCAGAGCGCACCCGCTCAAGACGTTGTGCCAGCAGAGAAGATGTTGTCATGACTGAGGAGACTCTTCTGTTGTCAGAATAATCTTACCTGAATGATTACCGCTCTCCATTTCCTCATGTGCCTGCGCTGCCTGCGATAGCGGTAAAATAGTATGGATCAGAGGTGTTATTTCACCCGACGCCAGAAGTGGCCAGACATACTGCTGCAATTGCTGAGCGATCTGTGCTTTTGCCTCAGGGCTTCGTTTGCGCAGGGCGCTGCCGGTAATGGTCAAACGCTGTGTCATAATACGGGTCAGGTCAGCATCCGGTGCTTTAGAGCCACTCTGAAGAGCAATGATAACCAGACGACCATCCGTTGAGAGACTGCGCAGGTTACGCTCAAGGTAGCCGCCACCCACCATATCAAGGATAATATTGACGCCTTTTTTGTCTGTTAACTCACGAAGACGTTCAGCAAAATCTTCTTCACGGTAATTAATGGCTATGGCACCAAGCTTTTCACATAAAGCACATTTTTTAGCTGTACCGGCTGTGACATAAGGGATGCCACCAAAAGATCTGACCAGCTGAATAGCCGCTGTGCCAATGCCACTGCTGCCACCATGAATGAGCACACGTGACCCTGGGGCAGGAAATGCCGGCATAAACAGATTAGACCAGACCGTAAAAAACGTTTCTGGCAGAGCTGCTGCCTCAACTGCATTAAAACCATCAGGCCAGGGCAAAGACTGGGCTGCAGGCACAAGTGCATACTCTGCATAGCCGCCACCATTTGTCAGAGCACATACCCGTGCACCGACTTCAGGCATAGTCTGACCAGGCAGAGGCTCACCGCAGGCAGCAACAATACCGGCCACCTCAAGCCCCAGACCAGGATGTGCACCAGGTGGTGGCGGATACAGCCCTTTGCGTTGCATAACATCAGGCCGGTTTACACCGCAGGCCAGAACGCGCACCAGAATGTCACCCGGCCCGGGTTGTGGCACGGACAGAGTTTCAAAACGAATTGCGTCTGGTCCGCCCGGGGCCGGCACTGTTGCAGCCACCATTGTTGCGGGTACAGGAGGGTGAGACAAAGACATAGGCTACATCCTATTCAAAAGAGCACTCTTCATCCGGTACAGAACTGTTAAGAAGCCCGAAGAGATTACGAGGGTCTTCAGGATTTGCCAGAAGATCGAGAGTTTTACAAAAAGAAGTACCGCTCACTTTATCGCGCAGATAGCGCAGAGCGGAAAAATCCTCCGTCGCGAAACCAACAGAATCAAAAATAGTAATATCACGCGCGCTGCGACGACCTTTTTTGTTACCAGCTATAATCTCCCATAGCTCGGTAACCTGAAAGTCTTCGGGCATTTGTTGCAGTTCGCCTTCAAGCCGTGTCTGCTCAGTATATTCCACAAAGACTCTACCTCGCGTCAGAATATCAGCCTGTAGTTCGGTTTTGCCGGGGCAGTCTCCGCCAACAGCATTAATATGCACACCAGCGCCGATCATATTATCAGACAGGATAGTCGCCATTTGTTTATCTGCTGTAATGGTCGTTATGATATCAGCGCCCTCAACCGCCTCCTGACTACTGGCAGCGATTGTAATAGTCAGGCCGCTGTTTTTCATATTGTCACAGAACTTCTGTGTGGCATCGGGGTCTGTGTCATATATACGCACAGTATCTATACCCAGCAGGGTTTTAAATGCAGTCGCCTGAAATTCTGACTGAGCACCCGCACCAATGATAGCCAGCACACGACTGTCAGCACGGGCCAGATGACGTGCTGCAACAGCAGAGGTCGCCGCTGTTCGCAAAGCTGTCAGAAGTGTCATTTCAGACAAAATAAGCGGATAGCCGGTTCTGACGTCAGAGAGCATACCAAAGGCGATAACGGTCTGAAGCCCGTCACGGGTGTTGCCGGGATGTCCGTTAACATATTTGAAGCTATAGAGAGCATCATCGCTGGTGGGCATAAGTTCAATGGCACCATGCTCGGAATGGCTGGCAAGGCGCGGCCTCTTATCAAAAGCAGGCCATCGACGAAAATCATCCTCGATATACTCAGCAAGCTCTCTGAGAACAGTTTCGATACCCTGCAGGCGAATGAGCCGAATAAGGTCGTGAACGCCAACATACTGCACCATGTTGCCTCCTGTTGTCCTGCATCATTTCGTGTCACAGAAACGCTACCATAGAAAAAAGGAGTTTTATACTTCCATACAAGGCTCTGAGCCCGTCAGTATACTCAGATCAGGACTCATTCTTTAAGATAGAAGATCAAAGCATATGGCGGTATGGGTTACGGGGATGAATGTGTGCATGCAGCGACATATCAAAGTTATACAGGATCAAAACATGTAAAAACTTTCAAAGAGCGGAGTATGACACTCGAAATTACCAAGCTCCCTCAAGCAAAACGAGGTTTCACACTTTCGCTCCGCCTTTGGATGGTGGAGCGATCTATCGCATCGACAATATAATGCTGAAGACTTGCAAAGGATGATGAACGCTGTGCCTCAGCCAATGCTCATCGCAGTACATAGGATCGCCTTAGCAGGCTTTATGCTCAGAAATGCAGTCAATCTGCTCTTCCAGAGAACATGGCACCCTCTGGTATTTTTTTAACATTTATCATAATTTAGCTTAGGGCATATTTTCCAGAATGAGTAAAATAATTATGATTGAACAAAACCCAACAGGATTTATTGATGAACCCCAAATACATAGCAGTGAAGGTATAGTGTATATTCTTACTAATCCAGTTATGCCTGGCCTGATTAAAATAGGCATAACTGGCAATGATCTGCCTTCCAGAATGAAACAGCTTTACTCTAGTGGTGTTCCAGTTCCATTTGAATGTGCCTATGCTAAACGGGTGCCTGATTATTTAAAAGTTGAAGCGACGCTTCACATGGCTTTTGGGGATCATAGAATTAATAGCAACAGAGAATTCTTCAGGATAGATCCTGAGCGCGTCAGAGCTATTTTCAATTTGTTGCCAGGAGAGGATATTCTTATTGGAGAAGAGGATGGAGCAGTTGAAACTAGCGATATCATTGCATTAAAATCTGCCAATAAAAGGGCATCGGTATTTAATTTCAAAATGGTGGATATTAAACCCGGCTCTGTACTCGAATGGTTTTACAATCCTGATATTACATGCACTGTTGTTGATGACCGAAAAGTTAATTTTGAAAACAATATTACAAGTTTAAGTGCTGCTGCCTGTGAGGTAGGCCGTCGGACAGGTTTGGGTAGCGGGGCATATCAAGGCCCACGTTATTGGAAATATCAAGGAAAAATTTTAACAGAACTACGCGAAGAAATAGAGCAAGGGGAAGATTGACAATATATTCTAATATTTATTGGGTTTACCTCAATAAAATAAAATTTTTTCCTGAAGCGTCTCGCCAGCTAGGCTCAGGACTCATTCTTTGAGATAGAAGATGAAGCTTGCAGCGATATGGATTGCGGA
>NZ_JOPI01000008.1:0-22608 GCF_002153695.1 Acetobacter sp. DsW_059 | reverse complement strand
TCGGTAAGCCTGTGAATCACAATCTCTCGCTCAGTTCAATAAATTAACAGGTCCTGAGCCTAGGCTGACTGTTGCTGTATAAGCTGAGTCAGGTCAACTGAGAGCACCCGGCTGACCCCTCGCTCCTGCATGGTGACACCAAAAAGATGGTCCATATGGGCCATCGTCAGCTGGTGATGTGTAACGACGAGAAAGCGTGTTTGCGCTTCAGTTACCATATCCCCCATTAACCGGCTGAAGCGTTCAACATTCGCATCATCAAGCGGGGCATCGACCTCATCGAGCACGCAAAGCGGTGCGGGGTTACAGCGAAAAACTGCAAAAACCAGTGAGAGCGCGGTTAACGCCTGTTCTCCGCCTGAAAGCAGAGACAGAGTTGAGAGCTTTTTGCCCGGAGGCTGCGCATAAATCTCCAGCCCTGATTCAAGCGGGTCATCACTGCCAACAAAGCCAAGATGCGCTTTTCCTCCTTCGAACATGCGGGAGAATAAAGCCTGAAAATGCTGATCAATCTGCGCAAAGGTAGCCAGCAGGCGCTCTCGGCCAGTTTTATTGAGCGAGCCTATTGAACCTCTGAGGCTTGCTATTGCTGATCTCAGGTCTGAAATTTCGGTCGTGAGTGTTTCAAGCTGTGTTGATATTTCCTCAGTTTCCAGCTCTGCACGTAAATTGACCGGCCCCATATCCTCACGCTCACGGGTCAGTCGTGCTATTTTACGGCGTAATGCCGTTTCAGCGGCTTCGGTGAGGTCTTCTCTGGCCAGCGTAGTAGTGGAGGGAGGGCGCTCAGCAGGCAGTGCGGCAATAGCAGCCTGTGCCTGCTCGTTCTTCGCCTCAGCTTTCAGTAAGGCTTCACGATGTTCTGCAAGAGCAGCCTCAGACTGACGGCGGAGGGTAGCAGCCTCAGCAAGCCCCTTCTCAGCACGCTCACAATATCCCTGCGCCTGTGTGAATAATGCCTCTGCCTTGTCGCGTTCAGCGATGAGTTTTTGTTCCTGTCTTTCCGTCTCAGCCGGAAGCTCGGCAGCATCCTGATATTCCTGCTGTGCCAGTTTGAGTCGTTCGGCGCACTGTTCCAGCTCGGTTTGTGTTGTGTCTGCCCGTGTTCGCCAGTCTTCTATCGAGACAGAAAGAGTGCTCTGACGGCTGGTGAGGGTAGTCTGCTCAACCTGCAAAGCAGTACGGGTTTCGCGTAATTGTTCGGTTTCAGTAAGAAGCTGTGCTTTGAGCTGCTGCAGCGCGGTCACATTATCTGCCGCGGAGGAGGGAATAGCAGCAACCGCTTCATTCAGTGCTTTTTGTGCAGATTCAAGCTGATATGTACTTTTTTCAGTTTCTGCCTGCAGAAGAGTGTGCTGTGCCCGCAGGGTTTCAAGTTTTGAACGGAGGGTTATGGCCCTTTGCTCAAGTTTCTGGCCGGCCGCTACGGCATTTTCATAAGCCGTTTCAGCACTGGTTACCGCGTGTCGTGCAGCCTGAAATGCGCCCTCGGTTTCAGTGCATTGTTGTTGCGCAGTGCTAAAAGCCTCTTCAAAGAAAGAGAGGTTACTGGTGGATGCGCTCTGATCTTCCAGCTCTTTCACACGCGCTGTTTCTGCAGCCACTGCCTGCTTTAGCCGCTCAGTTTCAGGCTGCATGCTTTCAAGGCGTGCCAGAGCTGCTGAGTGCTGGTTTTCTTTGAGGGTGAGTGCTG
Organism: Acetobacter sp. DsW_059; assembly: GCF_002153695.1. Taxonomy (NCBI): domain Bacteria; kingdom Pseudomonadati; phylum Pseudomonadota; class Alphaproteobacteria; order Acetobacterales; family Acetobacteraceae; genus Acetobacter; species Acetobacter sp. DsW_059. The sequence continues at coordinate 20,915 of NZ_JOPI01000008.1, read as the reverse complement.
CCGTCGTAGTACGTCGCTTTTCTTCCGCAGCCTGAAGGGCACGCCGTGCTGCCTGTTCTGCTTCCTGCGCGGCCTGATTACGCTGCTGTGCGTCTTTCAGGGCCTGCTGTGCTGCTTCAGGCGATGGCAGGGCTTGTTCAGCATTTTTCTTGTCAGATAGCAGTGCCTCTGCGGCTTCACGTGTCTGCACAGCAGCATTCAGCTGTGTAGTGAGCAGTTCAAGCTGTGTCTGTGCACTGATATAGGCCCGCTCGGTCGTTGCTTCCTGTGTTCGGGCCAGTTGCAGGGCCTGTTCTGTTGCTGCACGACGGGTCTGGAAAGCTGCAACCTGCTGCTCATGCGCATGCAGAGCTTCGAGGGCGGTTGTAAGTGTGTGTTCGGCAGTTTCAAGCTCTTGTTTTATTTCACCGATACGCTGTTCGGTTTCTTTAAGAACGCGCTGACGGATAAGGTGACGGGCAGCCTGATTCTGCTTGTCTGCTCTTGTGTAGAACCCGTCCCATCGCCAGAGGTCGCCCTGCAGAGATACCAGGCATTGTCCGGGTAGTAATTGTCCCTGCAGAGCATCGCCGGTTTGTGTATCAGCGACGAGCCCAATAAAGCTGAGCAGTGTTTCAATAACATCCGGTGCTTTGATATAATCTGCCAGAGCGGTCACATTTGCGGGCAAAGCCGGCGCTGACCTGTGTGTTTTATGTGCACGCCAGCCCTGAGGCGTATCACCGGCAAGAGGGGCATCAAGGCCTTTTGCCAGAGCAGCAGCCAGAGCCTGCTCATAAGCTTCCGGGATGGTCATCAGTTCAGAGACAGGCTCATGCGTGGTGGCATAATCCTGATCAGCAGGCTGCGTCAGACCTTCCGCCTGCGCCTGCAGACGTGAAAGCTCAGCCCGTAAGGCGTCACGCTGTGCTGTGGCGCTGCGTTGTGTCGCGCTGAGCGTGGAGTGTGCGGCCTCGCGTTCTTTTAATGTCTCTGAAAGGGTTGTCAGTTCTGTTTCAAGAGTACTGCGTTTTTGCCTGATATCATTGAGCACTTCATCTGCAATGACGGTGCGCCGGGTTTGTTCTGATTTATGGCGTAAGGCAGATTCTTCCTGTCTGGCCTGAAGCAGGGTAGCTTCGGCGGTGCGGCAGGCATCCTGTGCTGTTTTGTGCTGTAGTGTGTTTGTCTGCGCGATACGGCTGGCTTCGGTGAGAGCATCTGTAGTCTGCTGCCTGCTTTGCTGACAGGTTTCGGCTGTGTTTTGTGCCGTCTGATGCTCATGTGTGGCTGAGGCTGCTTCAGTGCGGAGGGCCTCAAGCACATCCTGAGAGAGCAGGCTTTTTTGTGTGCTGGTATAATTATGTTCAAGCCTGGTATAATTCTGAACAAGTGTGTTCAGGCCTGCGCGCGCGCGCGCCAGAGCTGCCTGCGTTTCCTGCTGTGTTTTACGGGCATTTTCTGCATTGTTTTGTGCAATAGACAAAGCGAGCTGAGCGTCAGAACGTGAAGATTCAGCCTGCCTGAGGGTGTGTCTTGCATTGTCACGCTCTGTTGCGCAGTGCGTTATACGGTTTTTGGCTTCTGTCAGTGCCTCTTCAGAGGGGAGGTCATTTTTTACAGACAGGGTCTCAGCCTGAACTCTGCTGAACGCTTCAGTATTGCGGTTATGCTGTACCTGGCTTTGTTCAAGCTGCTCCTGAGCACGGTCACGGTTCAGACCAGCTTTGTAGAGCGTATCATTAAGAGCTGAGAGAGTCTGCTCAGTTTCACTCAGACGGTGCGTTTGTGTGTGGTAAGCATTCTCGGTCTCAGTGATCCGACCCGGCAGAGTGCTCAGAGAGATTTCAGCCGCTTTTTGTTCTGCAATCAGCTGTTTAAGCGTTGTTGCGGCATCTTCAGCTCTGACACGGGCTGCATCTGCATCAGCCTGTTGCTGATGCAGGCGTCCGGCAGAGGCCTGTGCCTGCGCTGTGGCCTTCTCTTTCTCGCGGGTTGTGCTTTCAGCCATAACGCGGCAGCGTTCAAGGGCTGTGCGGGTCGTATCGACCTCAGCACGCAATGCTGGCAGGCGCTGGGTAAGTTCATATTCTGTCAGAACAGCGGTTTCAGTTACTTCCTGCTGTCGGGTCAGGGCAAAGCGTGCTTTGCTGACAGCCGTTCTGGCATTTTCTGCTATATTATGCGCGCGCGCATAGGTGACAGTGAGAAGATCGGTTTCAGCTTTGCGTAAATGAGCTGAAATTTCCCGGTAGCGCGTTGCTTCCTCACACTGGCCTGACAGATTTTCAAGGCGGGATGATAATTGCTGACAGAGATCTTCTGCGCGCAGGAGATTATTCTCTGTGGCTCTGAGTTTTAGTTCTGCTTCATGACGGCGGGCATGCAGGCCGGTAATGCCGGCTGCTTCTTCAAGCAATACACGGCGTTCTTCAGGTTTGGCGCTGACAAGGCGGGCAACACGCCCCTGGCTGACCATTGCTGATGAGCGTGCACCTGAAGCAATATCGGCAAACAGAATTTGTACGTCACGTGCACGGGCAGTTTTGCCGTTAATGCGATATTCGCTGCCCGCACCACGCTCGGCTCTGCGGGTAATCTGCACCTCAGTCTGTCCTGTCAGCAAAGGCAGGCCGGGGCTTTCGACACCTTCGAGTGTGACAGTGACTTCAGCAAACGAGCGGGCAGGGCGACTGGTGGTGCCGGCAAAAATCAGATCATCAAGCTCACCCCCACGGAGTGAGCGTGCTGAGGATTCTCCCATGACCCATCGCAACGCTTCGACTACGTTCGACTTGCCGCAGCCATTCGGCCCGACAATGCCTGTGAGGCCGGGCAGAATATCTACGCTGACCGGGTCAGCAAAGCTTTTAAAGCCTGCAATATGCAGGCGTGTGAAGCGCGCAGCCACAGAGAGAGGCTATGTTAGTGTGAAGCAGCTTCACCCTGTTCAGATTCATCAAGATGTTTGACGAAATCTGTATAGGAGAGCTCGCTGGAAACAACTTCTTTCTTATTAAAGCGGAAAGAGGGGGTCGCGTTGATCTGGTATTTTGCTTCAGCATCTGACTGTTCATTCATAATAAACTGCATCAGCTGCTGATCGTTAAGAACTTTCTGGAATGTGTCACCTGACATGCCCGCAAAAGCGGCCATTTTTTGCAGGGCATCAATAGGGCTGCTGTCTTTTACATAAGCCCAGCGATCCAGGTTAGAGAGCAGAGAGTTGACAAAAGGCTCATATCGCTCCGGAGGGAGGGAGCGTGCAACCATAGCGGCAACAGTCGCCAGCTGATCGGTTGGAAAGTCATGGAAAATATAAAAGACTTTGCCCGTGTCGATCAGATTTTTTTTAACCTCAGGCAGTGTCTCCTGTGCAAAGCCTGCACAGTGAATGCAGGTGAGAGAGAACCATTCTTCAACAACAGCTTTTGCGTTCGGGTTGCCCAGTGTGCGTGGGGTGAAGCGTGTATCTGTTCCCGCAGAGTTTGCTGCACTGCTCTGTGCCAGTGCAGCGCGGCTGGCTGCCCCGGTGAGAAGTGCTGTGGTCGTGGTGACCAGAAGAGAGCGGCGGGAAAAAAGCATGGACAATCCTTCTTCGTCAAAAATCAGGCGATGTTGTTATGTATCATATAACAACATCATGGTGTCAGCTACCTGGTTTTATGAGGCTTCCTGAGTCTTGTTATCTGTTACAGTCATGTCAGTCTCTGGTATTTTACGTACACGAACCCGGCGGATATGTCTTGCATCTGCGTCAAGTACTCTGAAGATAAACCCGTTTTCATGAGTGAGTACTTCACCCCTGATCGGCACATGCCCTGCAAGACGAAAGACCAGACCGCCAAGGGTTTCAATTTCAGCTTCACGCTCTGAAGGGGTCAGAATAGCGCCTATTTTTTCTTCAAACTCACCAACAGGGCAGCGTGCGTCCACATCAAAGGTTCCGTCAGGCCGCTCAGTGATCATGGTCACGGCGGGCTCATCATGTTCGTCTGAGATATCGCCAACAATAGTTTCAATCAGATCTTCGATCGTCACCAGGCCGTCTATTCCGCCATATTCGTCAATAACCAGCGCCATATGTGTCTGACGCTGGCGCATTTGCAGCATCAGGTCAAGCACACGAATTTGCGGTGCAATCATAAGAGGCTGGCGCAGCAGGGCCTCAAGGTTAAAAGCTTCGCTGGTGCCGACATAAGCGATCAGATCCTTAACGTGAATCATGCCGATAATATTATCGAGCTGTTCACGGTAAACCGGCATGCGCGAGTGATTTTCACGGCGCATCATGCTCAGTGCCTCATCAAGGCTGACCGAGACCGGCATGGCTATGATGTCAGGCCGGGGCACCATGACATCATCAGCTGAAATCGTACGCAAACGCAGAATATTGGCAATTAACGCACGTTCCTGACGGTCGAGCTCGGGTTGCTCACCATCTGTTCCGTTTTTTTCTGACTCGTCAGCCGCCTGCTGTACAAGAGCAGCGATGGAGCTGCGTAACCCGGGGGAGTTTTTTCTGCGCCCCAGAAAAGAAAACAGCCCGCGCCTGGGAGGTGTCTGTGCAAAATCCTGCGCTTGCGGATCATACTCGTTCATGAACGCGGCTTCCATGGGTTGGAGATGCCAAGGCGTGAGAGAAGGAGAGATTCCCGCATTTCCATTGTACGGGCCTCTCCCGGGTGATGATGATCATAACCGGCGAGATGCAGATTGCCGTGAATAATTAAATGAGCGAGGTGATCCCCGACAGGTTTTTTAGCCCGGTGTGCTTCACGTACAACTGTTTCAAGTGCGAGAATAATGTCGCCGCCAGGAAAGCCCGGTGGCGGGTCAAATGTCAGAACATTGGTGGGGCGGTGTTTACCCCGGTGAATGCCGTTCAGGCGTTTAACGACCCGGTCGCAGGAGAGTACGACACTTCCTGGCTGATGGCCTGTGTCAGCACATTGTGCAACAGCACGCTGTATTAATGTTGTGACCCTGGGCACATGACGGTGCCAGCGTTTGTCCTCAATAAGAATTTCAGACTGGGTTTCAAACAAATGCGAAGGAAAGGCCCCAGAAAAATGAGGCTCTTCTTCAGAGGTCATGCCCGTTTCATGAGCATGACCGCAACTACCTGGCGGTTCCATTGTTCTCCTGAGTGCGCGTGCTGCGAATATTCGTTTTTTCCGCAGCTGTTTTTGTATCATAGGCTTCAACAATGCGGGCGACAAGCTTATGTCGCACAACATCTGCTGCTTCAAAACGGGTTATGCTGATGCCGGGGACATCTGATAATGTCTCAATCGCATCCCGCAGGCCGGAGGTAACGCCGGAGGGCAGGTCGATCTGTGTCAGATCTCCCGTGACAACCATGCGTGAGCCTGGCCCCAGTCGCGTCAGAAACATCTTCATCTGTGCGATAGTGGTATTTTGTGCTTCGTCGAGGATAACGAAAGCATGAGAAAGTGTACGGCCACGCATAAACGCCAGCGGAGCGACTTCAATCTCACCTGTTGCCATACGGCGCATCACCTGGTCGCCCGGCAGCATGTCATGCAGCGCATCGTAGAGAGGGCGAAGGTAAGGGTCGATTTTATCTTTCATATCACCGGGCAAAAAACCCAGGCGCTCACCGGCTTCAACAGCCGGGCGTGAAAGAATGATGCGTTCAACAGAGCCGGCCTGCAGCATGGCGACAGCCTGAGCAACAGCCAGGTAGGTTTTGCCGGTCCCGGCAGGCCCGATTCCAAACACGAGTTCTTTACGTGCAAGAGCACGCATATAGCCAGCCTGCCCGGCTGAGCGGGGTTCTATCGCACCGCGGCGTATTTTTAATGTGGGGAGGCGTGCATCCTGCGTCTGGTCAGAGGCATTGCCGGCCCCATGCTCAGAGTTTGCCGGGCGTTTTGTATCAGAGTGGAGTGTTGTCATACGTACCGCTGCCTCCAGTGTGCTGATGTCTACCATGCCGCCCGAAGACAGCCTCAGGTATAACTGCTCGAGAGCTGCACGTGCCGTGGCAGCCTCTGGTGCAGCTCCTTTGACGGATATACGGTTGCCACGGCGGGCAATATTAACGTCCAGTGTTTCTTCAAGGTGCTGCAGATGACGATCATGGTCTCCGACCAGTCTGGCCAGGAGTGTATTATCTTCGAACTGCAGCGTAAGGGTCTTTTCTGCTTCGTTCTCTGAAGTCAGCTCAGATAAGGACTGGCGTGTTGTATTCAAGCGTCAACGGTCTCCTTTACCATGATACCATTGAGTGAGTTGGTAAGGCGTTCGGTGATTGTAACAGAAACAGTCTGACCAATCAGCTCTTCTGTCCCTGTGATGTGCACAGGCTGTAACCATGGTGATCTGCCTGTGATCTGCCCGGGTTTACGGCCTTTGCCGGTCAGCAGAACAGAGATACTCTGACCGATAAGGGACTCAGCAAAGTCATCCTGCTGCTGACGAAGCAGGGCCTGCAGAGCCTGGAGGCGGGTATCCTTCACGTGCTCAGGCACCTGGAGAGGGGCGCCGGCAGCCGGTGTACCAGGGCGCTGCGAATATTTAAACGAATAAGCCAGTGCAAAGCCAACATCACGCACAAGCTGCATTGTCTGTTCAAAATCTTCATCAGTTTCGCCTGGATGGCCGACGATAAAGTCTGATGAGAGTGCCATATCAGGACGTACATCACGAAGCTTTTTAATGATCTCACGATATTCGTCAGCGGTATGACCACGGTTCATTGCAGTAAGAATACGGTCAGAGCCCGATTGTACCGGCAGATGCAGGAAAGGCATCAGCTCAGGCAGGTCACGGTGTGCATTAATCAGAGAATCATCCATATCGCGAGGGTGCGATGTGGCATAGCGAATACGCGTAAGACCGGGGATTTTTGCCAGTTCATACGCAAGGTCAGCCAGCCCCCAGGTTTTACCATCGGGGCCTTCACCGTGGTAAGCGTTAACATTCTGACCCAGCAGACTGATTTCCTGCACGCCGCTTTCCACCATACGTCTGGCTTCTGCTATGACAGAGGTTACCGGCCGGCTGCTTTCAGCACCACGGGTATAAGGGACCACGCAGAAAGAGCAGAATTTGTCACATCCTTCCTGAATGGTCAGAAAAGCTGTGAGGTTGCCAGCTGTCTGCGGGGCGGCAGAATCTGGCAGAAAATCAAATTTCTGTTCTGCAGGAAAGTCAGTTTCGATGACTGCACCACCGGCGCGCGCTGCACGGGCCACCATTTCTGGCAGGCGGTGGTAAGTCTGCGGTCCCATAACGATATCGACGTAAGGTGCACGTGACAGGATCTCCTGTCCTTCAGCCTGAGCCACGCACCCTGCAACAGCAATAACGGTCTGCTTCCCTTCTGCTTCACGGGTATTTTTGATGTTTCGCAGGCGGCCAAGTTCAGAGAACACCTTTTCAACGGCTTTCTCACGAATATGACAGGTGTTGAGAATAATCATATCTGCGTGGTCAGGCGCATCAACAGGCTCATAGCCCAGCGGGCGCAGCACATCGCTCATACGTGCACTGTCATAGACATTCATCTGGCACCCCCATGTAATAACATGCAGACCCCGACGGGTGCTGGTGCTGGTGGTGGTGGCAGATAAGGTCATGATTCTAAACACTCGTATATGCTGCGGGTCTGTCCCGTGCAGCAGAAATAAAGGACAAAGCCAGGAAATGTGGAAGTTCGGGTCATTTTCTCATATGACGCGGCGTTTTTCCAGTTCTGTGTTCTGGCCGGCTGCAAAAAAGATAATGTGCCGGAGATTTTTTGTTATGATGTGTCTTAATGGCGGCGTGTCTTCTGGCGACTTGCACTGAGACGCCGACTCATTTTGTCGAGCTTTCCTGCCAGCCCGCGCAGTGTGTCGCGGGGCAGAGACGTCGGGGCGTGCTTTGCCGGCTCGGGTGCTGCATCGGGGTTGTTTTGTCTCAGATCTGCAGCCCCCTGTGCAACGGCCTTCCATGTGGCCTGGGCAAGGGCTTTGCGGCTCGGGTAAAGCTCAGGGTCCAGAGGTTCGTGGAAAATAACGCTGGCCCGTGCCTGTTTCCATTGCGTCAGCTGCCACAGGTGCGGGCCAAGCTCCATCTCCGCATACCATGCAAAGACGGGTCGTTTCAGGCGCTGTACGGGCAGGCCGTTGAGCTGATCATAGACAAGGGAAACAGGTTGTATGATAGGGGTCATGCCCGGGGCAAATGTTGCGCCGGAGAGGGGCGGTGCGCCATTCGTTTTTGCGCTGCCACGCAGCTGAGGTGGTTTGGCAATTGCAAAAAAGGTGGACATGAAAGGCAGAACCCGTGAACCGTCTGAAGATGTTCCTTCAGGGAACAGCACCATATTGTTGCCTTCGTTCAGGGAGCTGAACATTTCGTCGCTTTCACGTCCGGTAGAACTGCGGTTGCGACTGACAAAAATTGTTTCGCCAATTCTGGCAATCAGCCCCATTCCGGGCCAGCCCAGAATATCACTTTTGGCAACGAAAACTGTGGGCAACACTTTGCCAAGCACCAGTACATCAAGCCATGAAGAGTGGTTTGAGATGTAGATGACCGGCCGCTCGCCTCTTTTTCTGGCTCTCCTGCCTCCTGTTGTGCCGGCTCTGTGCCCTATGGTCCGGACACGGATGCCGAGCAGACGGCAGAGCGTGCTGAAAATGACACGGCTCCACCTGATTTTAGCGGTGCCGGGAACCCGCAGCAGAAGCGCCCGGAAAGCAACAGAACCCGGGATCCACACAGATATGGCGACCAGACGCCTGGCGCTGCGTACACGCTGCTGAAGCACGCACAAACGTTCCACCCATCGGGGGAGAGGGGAGAGAGACCCCGGGGGCGCAGCATCTGAATAATCGGAGCTGAGCGGGCGATGAGATGAGCGAGCGCGGCGTTTAGTCACAGATGATAACCTGTCCGACAAAAGAGGAACAGAACATGATATACAGGCGGCATGACATATTTCCACACATAACGCGAACTTACACTTTTGGAAATCGTGTATGTACGCAGCAACGACGTGTTCCGATGTTCTGATGAAAGGATATTCAGGGCAGAAAGCGTGTTTCGCCCTGTTTTTGTCATGCTGACAGGGTATAAGTGTGAAACGATAAAAATATTATGAGTACAAACAGGTGAAAGAGGCGGAGCGTGACAGGGCGGTCGGGAAGCAATCAGTGAGTTGGAAACAATGTTGTGTTCAGAAGTTACAGCTCCTTGCAGCGAATCGTGTTCTGGCGGGCCTCTCGTTCATGCTGTTGTACCCGGGTAATGCAGCAAGAGCAGCTGACCCTCAGCCTTATACTGTCAGTCTGACCTCTACAGGTGATGCCGGGCTGGATGCAGCTCTTAATGCATCCTCCAACCTGGTCAGTCTCGAGAATACAAATCCGGTTGGCCCGTTTGCACTGGCCGGGCGTATTCGCGGTGACTATGAGCGGCTTCAGGTTGCCCTGGAAAGTTACGGTTATTACGGCGGCAAAATTATTATTACCCTTCACCGTGCCAAAGGGTCTGATGCTCCTGAGATTGATGGTGAGTCTTCCTCAGTTGCATCGTGGATTGATACGGTTCCGGCAAAAGAAAAAATCTCAGTCAATATTTCGGCACAGAGAGGGCCGCTTTTTCATTTGGGGCGTATCAGTGTCATTGAACCCTCTTCTGGTAAGGAGCTGCATCTTACCGCAGCGCAGGAGAAGGCTTTTGATCTGCACACAGGTATGCCTGCTGTCGCCAGTCAGGTGCTGGGGGCTCAGGGCCGCTTAACCCAGCTTCTGATGGAAGAGGGGCATGCGCTGGCGACGATAGCGGCACCAAAGGCATATTTGCACCCTGAAAGCCATACTCTGGATATTGTTTATGATGTTGTGCCCGGCCCGGTTCTGAATATTGGTATGATCACCCTGAGCGGACTGAAACATACAAACCCCTCTTTCATACGTCGTCGTCTGACTATACATCCCGGCCAGCTTTATCAGCCCGGCAAGATCGATGCCGCGCGTCAGGACCTTGTTAATCTGGGTATTTTCTCAAATGTTGCTGTCCGAGATGCCTCACAAAAAGCGGTAGCTGGCACAATGCCGCTTGATTTTCACTTTGCTGAAGCAAAACGTCATCAGATTGGTGCTGAAGCAGGTTACTCAACAGATCTGGGTATACGCGGCGGGGTGAACTGGACACATTATAACCTGTTCGGTAATGCAGAGAGACTTAAGATTGCCGCCCTTGTTGCGGGTATCGGTGCGTCAGCTCAGCAGGGGCTGGGCTATGATTTCTATGCGGATTTTCTTAAGCCTGATTTTTTTGGTGACCGGCGTAATCTGAGTGTGCGTGTTGAAGGGCTGAAGCAGCTTTTCTGGTCTTATCGTCAGACCGCTCTGCTGGCACGTGTGGGCGTGGCGCAACAGCTTGGCAAGCACTGGAATCTTAATTATGGCGTGGCTGGGATTCAGGAGAAAGTCGAGCAGTTTGGCGTAACGCGTAACTATACAATCGCGTCTCTGCCAATATCAGCTTCGTTTGATAATACGGGTGTATCAAATCCGATTATACCGGCCACTCATGGTTTCAGGCTCAATATGGGGGCAACACCTTCTTTGTCTTTGGGGAGCAAAGGTGTAGGCACCTCGTTGTTTACCATTTTTAATGCAACAGCTTCTACCTATTTTGATCTGGCTAATTTTGGTATCAGCCAGCCGGGGCGCAGTGTGTTTGCCTTCCGGGCCACGCTGGGTACTATTCAGGGAGCCGGTACTTATGACATTCCGCCAGATCAGCGGTTATATGCCGGTGGCAGTGCGACCGTGCGAGGGTATCGCTGGCAGGGTGTCGGGCCTCAGTATGGCAGAACACGTTACGCTATAGGTGGTACATCGCTTGATGCCGGTACGATCGAGTACAGGCAGCGTGTGCTTTCAAGCTTTGGTTTTGCAGGCTTTATCGACGCTGGTCAGGTTGGCAGCAACAGCGCACCCTTTGTTGGCACAGTACGGGTAGGTACCGGCGGAGGGCTTCGTTATTACACGCCTATTGGCCCTGTGCGTCTTGATATTGGTGTGCCGCTTAACCGGCCCCCGCGCGGCAGCCGGTGGCAGCTTTATATCGGTCTGGGAGAAACATTCTGATGTCAGCGCAAGGTCATGAGGCGCGTTCAGTGCGTCGTTCGTTCCTGCGTCTCTCCGGGCGTATTGCTGCGTATGCGGGCGCAGGTATCCTGGCGCTTTTTATCTTTGTGCTGGCTGTTATTCTGATAGGGGCAAATACCGGCGCGGGGCGCCGCCTTATCATGCAGCAAACGGCTTCGCTGACAGGCAACACGGTTCTTCTCAGCGGGCTTGGGGGGCGGTTTCCTGATAACCTGCGCCTTGAAAAAATTGAGATCAAAGATGCTCAGGGTGTCTGGTTAAAGCTGACACATCTGCACCTTAACTGGTCTCCTCTGGCTCTGGTAAGTCGCACAGCAAAGGTTTACACAGCCACGGCCGATCAGCTCGATATCCCGCGACTGCCTGTTTCTGATGGCAGCACCTCAGAAAGCTCAGAGACGCCATACAATCTTGGCATTAAAATAGACATACAGAGCCTGGCTCTGACGCGTATAAATGTGGGTGCGGCTCTTGCAGGGCAGGCTGCCAGTTTTGGCTTGCAGGGGCATGCCCGTTTATCCTCTCTCGATGCTGTGCTGAACGGATTATCGCTTAAACATCTGCCTTCTTCAGTAATTGACCTGCATGTTAAGCGGCTTGATCAGGTCGGGCAGGTTAACCTTATGACGACAACCGATGACGGCAAACTTGCGCTGCATCTGGATGCTCACGAGGATAATGAAGGTTTTACGGCGAAGCTCCTTAAACTGCCGCAACTCACGCCGTTGTCCGTGGTAGCGGATATGAAGGGACGCACAACGGCTGAAGCGCTTACGCTTAATGTCGGGGCGGGGCCGGTTACGCTGAAAGGTGAGGGTACACTGGACCTTGTCACAAAGCATTTTGTCTCCCTCCAGGCCGGGCTTGATGCCCCGCAGATGACCCTGCGCCCTGATATTGGCTGGGGTGGTATTCATCTTGATGCGCAGCTTCAGGGTGACATGATGGCACCTGATGGTCATGCTACTCTGGAAGTGGACCGTCTGGCCGCTGCAGGAGCCGGGGCTGGCACGCTCAGGGTCGATTTTTCAGGGCAGACTGGTCATAAAGGTCAGGAAGATCTTTTGCATCTTTTACTGACAGCTCAGGGTATTCGCCTGCCAGGGCCGGCACCTTTGCTTCTTGCATCTGCGCCTTTGCGTCTTGATGCCAGCCTGCACCCGGGTGAATCTGGTAAACCGCTGGATTTTGATCTTTCTCATCCTCTGCTGCACCTGAACGGGCATGTTATGGTTGCGGCCCCGCAAAAAGGCACGCTGACACTTGCGCTGCCCGACCTGAAACCTCTGGCGCAGATTGCTAAAACTCCGCTGGAGGGGCATGCCGGGGTTGATGCAGGGTTTGCTCTGCCTGCAAGCCCGGAGGGTGACACGCATATTAATGCCAAAGGCCAGCTTGCTGTTACAGGCGGGCAGGCGCAGGCAGTCGGGCTGATCGGGTCTGAAGGCACTTTTGCCCTGGATACGATTTTAAGGTCGTTCAAACAGGCCGTGTCTGAGAAAACGGAGGAGAAACCTCACGTTAAAGCCGATAAGCAGAAGGTTGCGACAACGCAGGTTAAAGAGGGCACACAGGTTGATGTGCAGCATTTTTCTCTTGACGGACAGGCCCTTCACCTGACGGCTCAGGGGCTGGTGAACCTGGGGCAGGACATGAAGGTAACGGCCAGCCTTGCTCTGACTGACCTGAAAAAAATTCTGCCTTCACTGCGTGGTGCTCTTAAGCTGGACCTTAATACCGAAGGGCCGATGGATGATTTTGGGGCCGGTATTCATCTTGAGGGCACTCCAGGTACCGCTACAATGCCACCGGGGCCGGTTACATTTGATGCCCGGCTGGCACATTTACCTTCAGCTCCTGAGGGTACACTGACGGCACAGGGTTCGGTAGATAAAGCACCTCTCCTGCTCGATGCAGCATTTTCTCAGGCTGCTGACGGCGTGCGTGAGCTGCATCTTAACAAACTCTCCTGGAACAGCCTTCAGGGTAAAGGGGATCTGTCTCTGCCACAGGGTGCAGTCCTTCCACTGGGTGACCTGACATTAAAAATAGACCGCCTGGCAGATTTCAGAAATATGACCGGCCAGCAGATTATGGGTGCCATTGCAGCCAGTGTGCAGACCACGCAGGAGGGGGCAGCTCCGCGAGTAGCGCTGAAGGTCAATGGCCACGTTACCATGCCGCAGGTTACGGTTGGTAATCTGTCTCTTGCCGGCTCAGTACTTGACCCTGTGCAGCACCCTGATGCTGATTTGACGTTAAAACTCTCAGGGCTGGCTGCCAGTGGTGTAACAGGGCAGGCTGCTGTGACAGCAAAAGGGCCTGAAAATGCCATGCTGATTACGGCCCTTGTGGGGCCGGCCAGCTGGTCCAAAAGCCCTCTCGCGCTTGATGTTTCGAGTGTGCTTAACCTGCCGGCAAAGCAGGTGCGTATTCAGAGATTATCAGCAACAGCAAAAGAGGAAACACTGAAGCTTCAGGCACCGGTGCAGGTTTCATTTGGTGATGAGGTCGGGGTAGGCCGCCTGCGTGCGATACTTACAACACCGGGCGCAAGCCCTGCTACGATTGATGTTGCCGGGCGCGTAAAACCTAAAATTGCGATGACGGCAAATATTCAGCATCTGACACCGGCCCTCGCGCATCCCTTTATGCCTTCTTTGCATGCGCAGGGTGATATAGCCCTTTCTGCTGTCGTGAACGGAATGCCCGGTAATCTGACAGGGCGCGCTCAGCTGACAGGGCGTGACCTGCGCCTGCAGGGGAGCTCAGCCCTGGCGTCGCTTCCCGCTCTGGCAATTGATGCGAAAGCAGAAATGGCCGGCGATGGCGCGCATGTTACGCTTACAACCTCAGCGGGATCAAAATTTCAGCTTGGCCTTACAGGTACCGCACCGCTCTCATCGACTGGTCCGGTTGATATGAGGGCGAACGGAAGGCTTGATTTGTCTATCGCTAATGGTGTGCTAGGCGCACAGGGGCGTGAAGCCCGGGGCGTGATGCAGCTTGATATGCGTGTGGCCGGACGCTTACCATCACCTGTCGTGACAGGCGCAATTGATTTACAAAAGGCTGAATTTCAGGACTTCGCACAAGGTGTACGCCTGTCTGATATAAACGGCCGTATTGTCGGTGAGAAAGACCATATTGTTATTCAGAGCCTGACCGCTAAAGCTGGCAAAGGGACAATAGGCGTTGCAGGTTCGGCCGGGGTGCTCGCTCCGGGTATGCCGGTTGATGTGCGTATTACGGCAAAGAATGCCAGTCCGGTTGCGAGCGACCTGCTTACGGCTGCGTTTAATGCTGATATTGCGATTAAAGGGCAGGCGACGACACGTATCGATGTTGACGGTAACGTTAACCTGCAAAAAGTAAATGTGAATATTCCCAGTTCACTGCCAACCTCCGTTGCACAGCTTGATGTTATTCGTCCAGGCCAGCAGGCAGCAGCACCGGCAGAGCATACGGAAGAAGCTCATGCGGTGGTGATCGGTCTTGACCTCCAGGTTATATCACCGGGTATGTTTTATGTGCGAGGTCATGGTCTTGATGCAGAGATGGCAGGTAATCTGCTGATTAAAGGTACGGCGAGCAACCCGAATATTACCGGTGGTTTTGACCTTAAGCGTGGTAACTTTGATCTGGCTGGTATTTCCCTCAATTTTACGCGCGGTCGTGTTGCATTCAATGGCAGTGGTGTGAGTCATAAGCTTGACCCCACTCTTAATTTTGAAGCTGACAGGTCGGTGCAGGGGCGTGTGGCGATGCTGAAGGTTGAAGGCTATGCCAGTGAGCCAAGAATTAGCTTTTCATCGACCCCTGAACTGCCGCAGGATCAGGTGCTTGCCTTGTTACTTTTCGGGACAGATGGTCACGCTTTGTCCTCCGCGCAGATGATTGAGCTGGGTGCGGCGCTGGCGACGCTGAGTGGTGTGACCACTTTTGACCCTATGGGCATGCTGCGTAAAACGTTAGGTCTTGATCGCCTGGCTATTGGCGGCGGTTCGGGGGTTGGTAATGGTGGTACCACCGTTGAGGCCGGAAAATACGTGATGAAGGGCGTATATGTTGGCGCCAAGCAGTCAACTTCAGGTGCAGGCACTCAGGCTCAGGTGCAGGTTGACCTTACAAAACATCTTAAGCTTAATACGACAGTCGGTACCGGCGGGAACGTAACAGGCTTTACTACCCCGGAAAATGATCCGGGCAGTAGTGTTGGTCTGTTGTGGGAGTATCGTTATTAGTTATAACTTCGCTTCACTGATGTGTGGAGCGAAGTCAATATTGCCAGCTATCGGTCTGAATATATATAATTTACTTATTTATATATCTGAAAATAAGTATTCGCCACTTTTGTTTTATTGACATTTTGTAATAATATACTACGCTCATGTAAAGAATCCGGATTTAAAATAATCTGGTAAATAAAGGGAGCGAAAAAATTGGTTTATCCGGTTCGTCCTGAGAGTCGATGTTGCTGATTGATTAATATAAATATTCATTAATCTGACATCTATTTAAAAATACAGGGTTTTTAGATCATGACGGAAATACATCCTGCAACCTCAGCAGGAGCTTCAGCACTTGATCGTAACCTGTCTGCCAGACAGCTTTCGACAGCACATGTTACGCAGGTTCAGAATCTCGAACGTACTCCACGCTGGCTGCATCGCCTTTTGCCGTGGGTGAATGTTGGTGGTGGCGTGTTTCGTGTTAACAGGCGCCGCATTATCTCCCCGTGGTTTGCTGGCGTTGTTTTTAGCGGAACCGGCGACAGGCTTCACCCGACGTCAGAAAGCCTTGCTGTGTTTCCGGGCTTTTCAGCTCAGAAGCATGCGGAAATTGAGAAAGCTGTGCAGGCTTTTAAAACCCGTAATATTGCCGCGGGTGAAGAGTTTTCTGTTGATAATGGCAGCCTGCTGATTGTTGCCGAAGGTCAGGTGCAGCAAAAGGTCAAGGCTGCGCAGGGGCGTTATATCCGGCATCTGCTGCTGGCGCCGGGGCAGAGTGGCCTTGTCAGGCATAATGAAAAATATGGTGTGCTGATTGCTGTGGGTGAGACGAAAGTCGTTACGCTTTCACCTGATACCGTTCACGAGCACCCCTGGCTGGCAGAGACATTCAGTCATTTCGGGCATGGTAATACAGGTGCATCCGGCACTAACCAGTATGGTGAGGCCGCGGTTCAGGTTCTCTCAAGCGTTGATGGTGAGCCCAGGCTGCCGACAACTTTTGTTGATTATCAGGACCGCCCGCGTGAGTATTACCTCCATTCTTTACAGACAGTCCTGCGTACGCACACACGTGTCACAGATCTTTACAGTAATGAGTTTGATCAGCTGCGTGAGCAGGTAAGGGTAGTCATAGACGTTATTCGCGAGCGCGAGGAGTGGGAGCTGCTGAATAACCCTGAATTTGGGTTGCTGCGTGAAACAGCAGTTGCACAGCGTATCCCGACACGGAGTGGCCCGCCGACACCGGATGATCTGGATGAGCTGATTAGTAAGGTCTGGAAAAAGCCGGCTTTCTTCCTGGCTCACCCTAAAGCAATAGCTGCGTTTGGTCGTGAAGCCACGCGTCGCGGTGTGCCGCCACCAACAGTAACGTTATTTGGCTCACCTTTCCTTACGTGGCGTGGTATTCCGCTGGTGCCATCTGATAAAATTCCGGTTTCTGAAGCGGGTGAGACAAGTATTCTCCTGCTCCGTGTGGGTGAAGAAGAGCAGGGCGTTATCGGATTGCATAACACCGGTATTACCGGTGAAGTCGAGCCTGGTCTTTCTGTACGCTATAGTGGCACAGATCAGTATTCTGTCGCGTCACACCTGATTACACGTTACTTCTCAGCTGCTGTTCTGGTTGAAGACGCTATTGCCCGGCTCGATAACGTGTTGATTGGAAACTATTATGACTACACGACCTGATGTTGATAATGCACCGGGTCTTAAAGCGCATCAAAATCTTATAGCGCAGGCTCTGAGAGATGTGCTGAGCGAGGGGGCTGTCAAAACGGCCTCCACCGCTCATTCTTCCCCGGTTACGTCGCCTTTGCCAGTGGTTTCGGGGGCAGAGGCTTCGGTTTATGAGCCTGTGTGGTCTCGTACACCGGTTTCTGCGCCGGCTGATAATGGACTGAATAATTTTTCAGAGGAAACAGTCTCTCCGTTTTTTACCGGTCATTTTTCTGTGCTAGGAAGTTTACTTAAAAATGAACCTTTACCTAAAAATCTGCCGTATTTTCTGCGGGGGCAGCAGGCACAGGCAGCTGTCCGGGAAACAACCCTGACGCCGTATGATATCGGGCATATCAGAAACGATTTCCCGGTGCTTCATCAGTCTGTTAACGGGCATAAGCTGGTGTGGCTGGATAACGCGGCAACAACCCAGAAGCCACGCACTGTTATTGATGCAACATCGCGTTTTTACGAGCATGATAATTCAAACATCCATCGTGCGGCCCATACACTGGCTGCACGCTCGACGGATGCTTTTGAAGGAGCGCGTGAGAAGCTGCAGCGCTTTATTGGTGCGCGTGAAGCCGCAGAAATTGTTTTTGTCAGAGGGACGACAGAAGCCATAAATCTCGTTGCCCAAAGTTATGGGCATGCGAATATTGGGGCTGGTGATGAAATTTTAATCACAACAATTGAGCACCACGCCAATATTGTGCCATGGCAGCTCCTGGCAAAACAGACCGGTGCTGTTTTGCGAGTTGCTCCGGTCAATGACAGAGGTGAGCTGCTGATGGATCAGTTTGCATCGCTTCTTTCTGGTCGTACAAAAATTGTCGCGGTGACGCATGTGGCAAATGCTCTGGGCACAATTAACCCAGTTGAGCAGATTGTTGCTCTTTCGCACGCTTATGGTGTGCCGGTTCTGGTCGATGCAGCACAGTCCTCGCCGCATCTGCCGTTAAATGTTGCTGCCCTGGACGCTGATTTCCTGGTGCTCTCAGGCCACAAAATTTATGGGCCAACCGGCATTGGTATTCTTTATGGCAAACGCTCTTTGTTAGAGGCGATGCCCCCATGGCAGGGGGGCGGGCATATGATACGCGACGTGACATTTGGTCATACAGAGTTTCAGGGGCTGCCTGAGAAATTTGAAGCTGGTACGCCTGATATTGCCGGTGCAGTCGGGCTGGGTGCGGCAGTTGATTATCTTGAGCAGATTGGTTTGCCTGCTATTGCTGCGCACGAACATGCCTTGCTGGAATATGCGACAGCAGAGTTTGCACGTCTGCCGGGAGTGAGAATTATCGGTACGGCTGCGGCAAAGGCCAGTGTTCTGTCCTTTGTTGTTAAGGGTTATGATGTGACAGATGTGGCAAAATATCTTGACCAGCACGGCATCGCTGCGCGTTCTGGTCATCATTGTGCGCAGCCGGCCTCAGGCGTTTTGGTGTGGAGGCAACAGTAAGAGCATCTTTCGGGCTGTATAACAGTTTTGAAGATGTCGATGCTCTGGTCTCGACATTAAGAAAGCTCGTCAGGCAGTAATATGACGTTAGCCATTCTCAGTGCGCTTGGCGGCGGTATCCTGATCGGGGGTGCCGCCGTTTTTATGAAAGCTGCGACAGGGCATATTCCCGGTGTTAGTGGCATTATGGGGCGCGCGATCATCTCGCCTCCGGCTCTCTGGTGCTGGGCTTTTCTCGCCGGTATTGTCGGCTCAGGTGTGATGGCCCGGTTTGTCTGGGGGTGGAGTGTGCCTGTTTCCTTCAGTCAGTCGGGCTGGCCGCTGCTCATGCTTTCAGGTGTGCTGGTTGGTGTGGGTACCAGGCTTGCCAGAGGGTGCACGAGTGGTCACGGGGTTTGTGGGCTGGGGAATTTGTCAGGTCGATCTCTGATCGCTGTTTTATGTTTTATGGTGACAGCAGGCCTTGTTGTCTTTGCACGACATTACACAGGTTGAAACTAAAGCATATGAAAAGTCTGTTTGCTTGTATCAGTGGTTTGGTTTTTGGCATCGGGTTGCTGGTTTCCGGTATGGCTGATCCGGCGAATGTAACTGGTTTCCTTGATGTTGCCGGCCGGTGGACACCGCTTCTGGCATACGTAATGGGAGGGGCCGTGGCTGTTACACTGCCAGGCTTCTGGTGGCTGCGTCGTCGGTCTGAGGGCGCGCTGCAATGGCCTGCTCGGTGGCCGCCTGATGTCGCACTGATAGCCGGGTCTGTAATTTTTGGTTTTGGGTGGGGGCTGACAGGTGTGTGCCCAGGGCCTGCCCTGGTGTTGCTGGGGCTTGGTGCACCGCAGGCGGTGTTATTTGTGCTGAGTATTCTTGCCGGGTGGAAGGCAATACAATTACTTTCTGAGTGCAGGCCACTACTGCCTGCGCTCAGAAAGTAATATGCCTTAGCTTAATTTCCGGTCATTTTTTCACGCAGGGCACCTAATTGCGCAAGCAGCCCTTCGTGCTCTACTTGAGGATCTTTGACCTGTAAAAATTCTGTAGCGCTAAAATCGTCGCCTCTTTTGCGATTTTGCGGGGGCTCCAGCCCCTCAATGAGCAATGCATTTATAGAATCAGTAATTTCAGTATACGACATGGCAGAGTTACTACCCTGAAGAACCTTGATGATAGCGTCACGCCATGTCATTTCAGCCACTATTTTCATCCATAATAGAAAAAACAGCGGGAAGGTAAGTTATAAAATCTGCGCTCCATATACTCTAAAGTTTCAGGTCGAGCATAACAGGTACATGATCGGAGGGGGATGACCAGTCGCGTGCGTCACGCAGCACGGTCATGTTTTCTAAAGCTGGTGTCAGGTCAGGGGTTACCCATATATGGTCGAGCCTGCGTCCGCGGTTAGATTTTTTCCAGTCCCGGTTACGATATGACCACCAAGTGTAAAGTTTTTCGTTTTCAGGCACAAAGTGGCGCAGGGCATCAGTAAAGCCGCCATTCAGCCATTTATTCAGGCGTTCTGTTTCAGGTGGGGTGTGGCTGACAACATTCTGCAGCTGTTTGTGGCTCCAGACATCATGTTCAAGTGGCGCAATATTCAGGTCGCCTGTGAGGATGCTGCGAGAGGGAGGATGTTGCGCAAACCACGCCGTTACTTCCTCAATAAACGCAAGTTTATGCGCAAATTTAGGATTTTCCGTCGTGTCAGGTATGTCACCACCGGCCGGAACATAAAAATTATGCAGGGTTACAGGCCCGCCTGGCAACTCAAGTGCGACGGCTGCATGTCGGCAGTCCTGCTGGCCATACCAATCAGGCAGGTTTTCCAGCGGCGTTAGCGGCAGACGGGAAAGAACAGCAACGCCATTGTAACTTTTCATGCCTTTATAGTGCAGGTGTGTGTAGCCCATCTCCCGCACAGCAGAGGCGGGAAAGAGCTCGTCAGTCACCTTTGTCTCCTGCAGGCAGATGACATCAGGCGAGAAAGTGCGCGTCAGTGTCTCAATATGAGGCAGGCGCAGGCGGAGGGAGTTGATGTTCCATGTGATAAGTCGCATGTCAGAGCCATTACGCATCCTGTCAGCCAGAGCAAGTAAAATTCTTTAGGTTCAGGAATCATTTTTTAAGATAGGAGATGAAACGTGCTGCGATATGAATTGCGGACATGAAAGTATGAGTAATGCGATCGTATCTGGTCGCCACGCATCGATCATCAGACGCTTCGCCCGGCCAGCCTGTTTTGTCAGGGGTGTAAAGATCCTGTCAAAGACACCCAGGCGGCTCCAGCGAATGAAACGATTGTATAAAGTCTTATGCGGGCCATACGCTTTGGGAGCATCTTTCCACTGAAGCCCGTTGCGGATCACATAAACGATCCCGCTCAGA
>NZ_JOPI01000080.1:0-205 GCF_002153695.1 Acetobacter sp. DsW_059 | reverse complement strand
ACCATTCTCTCCTTCGAGATAATCATACCATTGTCGATCAATAGGCGATCGGCGTTGTAAGGATTGCCCATCAGATGAGAGACGATGATTTTTTAAAAACCATTCTACGATGGCATCACGACCGTAATGTTCAACTGGCGGCCTGTCTCCGGCATAATCAGGGGGCTGTGGCGCAGCGACCGTGATTTCCTGCCAGGCTTCCTCA
>NZ_JOPI01000079.1:0-1703 GCF_002153695.1 Acetobacter sp. DsW_059 | reverse complement strand
GGTAAGCCTGTGAATCACAATCTCTCGCTCAGTTCAATAAATTAACAGGTCCTGAGCCTAGGGCTACCTCCGACGTCGGAAAAGAGGGCGAAAGCGGACCCGCACGTACATAAAACGGTGACCGTGCTTTGTAACGTAATTAAGGGCTTTCGACACCGCCATGCAAAATGCTGCGCCGAGAGTGGTCGAAGTGTAGAAACAACGTCGCACTGCTCTGGGTGACCGATAAGCTCCGAAGCGACGAGCGCGAGAGGGCTTTGGCGTCCTGGGCCGCGAAGGGAAAGCAGACGTTCGAGGAGGAGTGCGTCAGCACGAATCTCGCCGCCGTTCGCCATGATGCGGCCGTTTTTGGAAAGGGACCCACATTGTTGAGGTGCATCACCTTGATGTAATGTTATGCATGGCACAAAGTGAAGCACACAAAGCTAATCGGAATATAAAGATGGGCCATTACGACCTCATATGGAATGACGAGAGTAGCGAACATTCCGCGGCACTCGCCAGTCTTTTCGAGAATGCGAGGCACGTGGATGTCGCAGTGGCGTTCGCCAAAATGTCAGGCTGGGGGCACATTAAGGACCACCTGCTGCACCATCTCGAACAGGGCGGTTCGGCACGATTCATCATCGGGTTGGACTTCTGTCAGTCAGAGCCGACGCTATTGAAATTGTTGCTCCAGCTATCACGGAAACACTCGCTGTCGGTCTTTGTCGGAGACGAACTCGACAGTGTTTTTCATCCGAAAGTCTATCGGTTCGAATACGTTAACAAGTCTGTTTCTATGCTCATCGGCTCGGCGAACTGGACGAATGGCGGCATGGCGGATAACTACGAATGCTCAGTCCTGTTGCGCCTCAATAGCGAGACCAAAATTCGGAACCGTCTAGACGAGTTGTGCAATGACGAACTCGTTAGCGCGCTCAACCCCTGTATCCTCCGCGACTACTCGCGGAGATACGATATCGCCAGGGCTACCCGGGCTACCGAACAACGGCGGCTGAAGCGCCTGCGCACCGCAAAGCCCACAACATTCTCCGTGCTGCGTGAATTACTGCGCGAATTCCGCCTCGATAAGTCCGAGCAAGGGTTCGACGCGCAAGTGCGCAATCGCGCTGAGGCGGTCGAGGGCGCGAGAAAAATTATGAAACTCATCGCTACGTCAAGGCCGACCGGAGAACGATTTGATGACCAACTCCGTAAGCTGGACGCTAGCTTTCACTCGGCGATCGTTCCCATTTTTATGAAGGTCATCGCGGGCGAGCCGGCCGCATTTGCGGAGCTATGCACGAGAGCATTGGCATCAGGCGATCTCAGCCCGGAACAGGCCTTCGAGAAAGTCAGAGAAGTGAGCATCCGGGGCGTGGGGCCGAACTGGCGCACGGAGATGCTCCATAGCGTCGATCCATCGAAATTCGCGGTCCTGAACCGAAATAGCTCAGCAGGAATGCGGCTGGCCGGTCCTGAATTTCCCGAACGGCCCTCTAACAGCAATATCACGCCTCAAACATACGCACAGTTCTGCTTGGACGCTCGGCGCGTCGCCGCGGAACTTGGTCTAAGAAACCTGAGTGAATTGGATGCCGTGTTCAACGAGGCTTACTGGCAGGACCAAGACGACGAAGACTGAACAGCTTAACATAGCCTAGGCTCAGGACTTGTCTTATGAAATCCGGGTCGTTGTATGCGACAAAGGCAGTAGTCAG
>NZ_JOPI01000078.1:0-435 GCF_002153695.1 Acetobacter sp. DsW_059 | reverse complement strand
CGAACACTCCGTGAAAATCTCCGTTAACATAAATCGAGCACAGATAACCATCTGTTCCAAATTTAGCCTCGGAAGGCAGTGAAGCGGCATCTGTGCTGGATAAAATCCACGCAGGCAGAGGTGCAATCAGGTTATCAGGCCAGCTTCCTGATTTTCTGATAGCAGCCCATGTTCTGTAACTCAGCGTATCCCGTATCATTGTTCTGTCCAGAACAACACCTGAATAGTAGGCCGTTCCGTAATTTGGGAATGGACCAAACGCTTTCAGGTCTATCTTGCTGGTCTGAACCCAGTTCCCCATTTTCAGATCAACAGAATTGCCACCGGCATTGGTAATAGCTGAGATTTTCAGGTTTTTCTTTGTGGTATACGCCGATGTCTGCCCCTGTACTGCGAGTGTACAGGAACCTGAGAAAAGGACGGAATCGCCGTATA
>NZ_JOPI01000077.1:0-1900 GCF_002153695.1 Acetobacter sp. DsW_059 | reverse complement strand
GCATAGGTCAGAAACCAGCCTGCACACTGATAGAAAATGAGCGGGGGGCACCGAGGATCACTTCAGAGGGGTAGTCAGTTGAAGCCCACTGAATGAAGTGCTTGTTCCCCACGTTATCAATTCTTCCATATACAGTTACACCCTTATACGCATGCCATGCTGCAAAAACGTTCACCAGGGCATAGTCTTTGAGGGTCAGTGTGTTGGCATAGTCGCCTTTACGCGAGGAAATGTAACGCATGCCTGCTCCCAGATCGAGTGGCAGGTTTTCAACACGCGACCATACAGCCCACAAATTGGCTGTGACAGCAGGCACGTTTGGCACGGCATTGCCTGATGCGTTGACTCCGGCTGAAGGGTAGAAGGAAGAACCGTAGCGTGACCAGGTGTAGGCGACGTTACCTGAGATGTTCCAGTGCGGGTTAAGCACCAGGTTACCCTGCCATTCGAGGCCGCGTGACTTCTGCCCGCCTGCTGTCGTGACAGAATCCTGCCCGTTAGCGACCAGAATATGCGTGCGGCGAATATCATAAAACGCGATGGCAGATGTAAAGCGTCCGTGCCAGAAACTGCCTTTGGCACCGATCTCACCCTGGCGCGTATGACTCAGGCGGTTAAACTGTCCTTTATTAACCAGAAAGATATTGCTGCCTGGCGGGTCATCAGCTGTGGTGAACACACCGTAAATGCTGATATTTTTTGTCAGGTCATAAACCGGGCCAATACGAAAATTTGACGGATTATAAAGCTTTTTAAAGCTGCTTGCCGCGTTAAATGACCCGTTCTGATTATAGTTCTGGCGGTCAAGATGCAGCCAGTCATAGCGATAGCCACCCACCAGACGTAGTTTACTGGTAACGGTGATGACATCTTCCATAAATACGGCGGCATCAATCATCGTGGTGGGGGATTTGCGCGAGGGGTATTCTCCGGCAAAGCCGGCAGTCGGGCCGGTATTTGAGCTGTCGAGTGCAACGCTGTCTGCATAGGTTGCATCAGGAAAGCCCCTGTCACGGATGAGGCGGATATAGTAGGCATCCCCCCCCACAACCAGGCGGTTCTTAAGCCCGAATAGTGAGAAGTCTAAGGTGCCGTCGAGCGTGTCTCCCACCTGATGCTGGTTCATATAAACATAAAACCGGTCGCGCCCGACCCGCCCGGGGGCAATAGCATTGCCTGCTGCGTCAGTCGCTCCTGGTGATGAGATATAGCTGTAAGTTTCAGCATTGTTCCAGCGGCGTTTGGCATACACAAAATAACTTTTGTTGTGAAATGTGATATGCTCTGTCGGCTGCCATTGCAGGTGCAGGGTAGGGGTTACGTTAGTTGAACTGGCCTGTGGATTTTTGACATTATAATTATGCCACATGGAAGAGCGGGTGATGCCCAGCCCCTGTGATGAGTGTAAAAGCCCGCCAGCGCGTCCTCCGGTTTCTGATAAAGGGACCAGAGGGGTGCCGTAATAGGTTGAAAGTCTGTCCGTCAGATAATCAATGCTGAAACGGGCCGAGAATTTGCGGGTTGGTTTCCAGATCAGTGTGGTTGTAAAATCGTTACTGTGCGGATCTGCGCCTTTGACATAACCATTTGATGATGTGCGGCTGAAATCTGTACGAATAGCCAGTGTATCTGTAACCGGCACAGAGCCGCCTATGCCTGCATTCCAGGTGTTAAAGCTGCCGTATGATACCAGAGCATTGGCATGAGCATGGTCAAAAGCCGGGTCGCGTGTGCGCATATCGACTGTGCCACCTACAGCACCCTGGCCGTAAAGTACCGATGACGGCCCCTGAAGCACCTGAACACTTTGCAGGTTAAAGGTGTTGAGTGGCCGGTTCACCATTGTGGTCGGGCCGTAATAAATGCCGTCACGCAGCATAAGAATCTGATTGCCCGAAAA
>NZ_JOPI01000076.1:0-251 GCF_002153695.1 Acetobacter sp. DsW_059 | reverse complement strand
GGCGGACAGGCCGCCCCTGATCATCGCACATGGCATGCAGTTTTGAGTTCAGACCGCCTTTTGTTCGCCCGATATGGCGGGGAAAAGCCCTTTTTTAAGCAGAGAGGCTGCCGTTCTGTGTGCTTTGAGATGTGTGGCATCGATCATCAGACGCTTCGAACGACCCGCCTGTTCTGCCAGGGTTTTAAAAATCCTGTCAAAGACACCCAGGCGGCTCCACCGAATGAAGCGATTATATAAAGTCTTGTGCG
>NZ_JOPI01000075.1:0-366 GCF_002153695.1 Acetobacter sp. DsW_059 | reverse complement strand
ACTGCTACGACCTCCACCGCTTCCACAACTGCCTGAGGTGCTAAATGACCTCTCTCGATCAAACAATATGGGGCCTTCGGGCCTCAGAAACACTTGTTTGCCTGCCAGAACCCACAACAAACTTCAGGGTTTTATTTAATGGAGACCTTCCCGTGTCTCAGGCAGCAAAGACACAGGTTGATTTAGCGATCTTATACGGCGATTCCGTTCTTTTTTCAGGTTCCTGTACACTCGCAGTGCAGGGACAGACATCGGCATATACCACAAAGAAAAACCTGAAAATCTCAGCTATTACCAATGCAGGTGGCAATTCTGTTGATCTGAAAATGGGGAACTGGGTTCAGACCAGCAAGATAGACCTGAAAG
>NZ_JOPI01000074.1:0-5522 GCF_002153695.1 Acetobacter sp. DsW_059 | reverse complement strand
TCGGTAAGCCTGTGAATCACAATCTCTCGCTCAGTTCAATAAATTAACAGGTCCTGAGCCTAGAGGGAAAAACGGCTCAGTCCGCTCTATCTGGCTCTCAGACAGTAAAAATACATCACTCACAGGCTCACCTCCATCGGTAAGCCTGTGAGTGACAATCTCTCGCTCAGTTCAATAAATTAATAGGCCCTGAGCCTAATACAGATAGATTTTTTTTCAATATATCTGGTGAACCAACAGAACGCCTAATAACCCTTGAATACACGCCTGAAAATTGAGGGGCTTTGCGGAAAGTTTATAATGAGGAATGCTCTCAAGAGCGATGGCAGGCATAGGAGCGGTATCATGGTGCCAAGAATGTTATTACGGTATAGGGTAATCGTTGACGTTTATGGTAGGTGCAGGAGTTGAGGGATATTGAGTGCTATTTTTTGGTACAGACTTCTATTTCGGCTTCGCCTCCATGAAGCCGACAGCATGTCTTTTCAAAGCCTGGTAAATAGTGTGTTCGAGGGCGTATATGATGATTTCCAGTCAATAGCACCATGGGGCAAGAGTGGTGATGGTGGAAATGACGGATATATTCCGTCTGTTGGTCATTATCTGCAAGTGTATGGACCAAAAGCTGGTTCCTCTTGGACCTCCGCAGCTGCGGCAAAAAAGGCAGAAGAAGATTTCTTGAAATTAAAGGTGCAGTGGGTCGGCTTGCAGCGGTATAGCTTTGTTTTGAACGATCGGTTTCAAGGAGTACCTGCGCCTGTAGAGCAAAAGCTTCAAAGAATACAGACGACACACAAAATTAAGGCCGACGCCATCGCCTGTGCTAAATTGACAAATAGCTTTACCAAGCTCCCTGAACACCTGATGATCGAAATTGTTGGGGGTGTGCCAAGTGAACAGCCAGGAGTCATAGACACGCGAGCGATGGGAGAATTGATAGATCATTTGGCCAGCAAGGCTGCTGCGATATCAACGCGTTCGAAGGGTCTTGCTCCTGACTTCGAAGAAAAGCTGGAATTCAATGGTCTGTCAGACGAGATTGGGTCTCGCTTGCGCGCAAATAGTTACCAAAGTGCTGATGTAACAGCTTTTTTAGACACGCGTGACCAATGGCTTGCGCAGGGCATCGCACAGGAGTTACGTAACCTCTACGAGGGGAGTAAATCTACGATAACTGGGGTGGAAGATGCGGCCGATCTCCGCTATGTCTGGATGCTAGAGGAAATCGTACCCAACAGCGCGAAGCAAAATATTTATACGCAGAAGGCTTTCCAGGGGGCTGCGGAAGTAATTTTGGCACATTTTTTTGAGGCTTGTGATGTCTACGATAAACCTACGGCTGGCAGTGGTGCCACATGACCATGTGAGGTTTTGCGACAGCGTCGTAGGTTTGGCTGGTAGAGTGCGTAGCCTCGTCAGAGTGCCGAAGACTCTTGATGAACTGCAAAATCTTCTTGGACGCAACGATAGCGGATGGCCTGGTCAGGTTGACTTTGAGAAACTTATTCTCGCAGTCACTCTTCTTTATGCTATAGGTGCCGTCGTTTCAGTTGAAAATGATCGTGTAGTCGCAATCTAATGAAACTCATTTGTCTCACTTGCAATCACTCGTCTTTTAAACCCCTCATTTTTCATCCAGAAGGGGTGTCTTTGATCGTCGGCGATGCCTCAAAGAAAGAGGCTAGTTCCAATGGCGTTGGGAAAACTCTTGCTTTAAAACTGGTACATCACTGTCTTGGCGCGAGCAAAGACGGAGGTCTTGCTAAGAGTATCCCAGACTGGGTATTTAGCCTCGAGTTTGAGTTGAACGGAACCACTCACGTGATATCTCGACGTGGGGATGGAAATGAAATAAAACTTGACGGAATTAGTTTGTCTATAACCAAGCTAAGATCGTGGCTTGATGACTTTGGTCCATTCAATATTAGTAAAGAAGCGTATGGAATTACGTTCCGGTCACTTTATAGCCGCTTTGCTAGAGTAAGGCGATCTGACAGGAATGATCCTGTCGTATTGACACGTGAGCAAGATTATGAGGCTTTAACAAGAACACTTTATCTACTTGGTGTGGACATAAGTCTAGTCACCAAAAAGGTTGACCTGAGAAACAAACAGATTGAGATCGATACAATCAAAAAGCTTCTAAAGTCACGAGACGAGAGGCTGCAGCAACTTCTTTTGGGTGGGGTTAGGCCTGACGCGTATCTGAAAAAGCTCCAAACCGAGATTACAGAAATCAGCGAAAATCTAAAAGACATGAAGATTGCTGATGATTATGAGGATGTTAAGTCTCAAGCTGATAAGCTTACACTAGATCTTAGGCAGAAAGAGTCCGAAATTGCTGTTATCGAATATCAGTTACGTGGAATAGAGGCTTCGTTAAAGCAACGACCGGATATCAGTAAAGAAGCTCTTTCTTCTTTTTATGAGGGATTAAGCGATGTCTTTAAGCCTGAAGCTCTAAAACATTTTGAGGATGTTGAAACATTCCATTATTCTTTGGCAAAGAAAAGGCAGCAAAGGCTCACCCGTGATCGAGAGCGTTTGATGTCAAAGAGAGACGAATGTGAGGCTCAACGCGCAGCAATCGCCCAGGGAAGAGATTCGAGCCTGCAGTATCTCTCCGGAAAAAAGGCTCTGGATGACTATGAAGCTGTAGTGAGGAAACTTGCATTTAAAGAGCGAGATGCAAAACGGCTCATTGCTTTTATTGAGGGAGATCGGGGCCTTCAGCACGAAGCTATAAACGTTAAAAAAGAGATGGTCGAGCAAGATGCGAGAACCGAAGATTATCTGGAGACATTGCCGGTAGAGTGGGTCGATGAGAAATTCCGAGCGTTAGTAGGCGAGCTTTATCCTCAGGAAGCTGCCGGAGTTGGACTGGACAATAACACAAAAGAAAACAAGCTCCGCTATAATCTCTCAGTGGACGTGCAGGGCCAAGACTCTGACGGCATCAATGCGGCGCGTATTGTATGCTTCGACTGGATTATCTTTATGTATGGCGCAAATCACAACATGGGTCACCTATGGCATGATAATGGCCTTTTTGACCATATTGATCCTAGGCAACGTGCTAAATGGTTAAGCCTTGTCATGTCGGCACTCAAGGATAGCGGTAAGCAGTGTATTATATCCCTGAATACTGAAAACTATTCCTCTATGTTGAGTTTATTAGGTGAGGAGGAGAGTATTTCCGCGCAGGATTCCGTTATCGCGAGTCTGTTTGGGGATGCGCCGGAGCATAAGCTCCTGGGGATACAAATTTGAGGTATATGAGTGGTAGTTCTTATTCTCTGCTTTTAGGCCCAGGACTCATTCTGTGAGATAGAAGGTGAAGCTTGCTGCGATGTGGATTGCGGACATACATTTGATTTAAAAAATGGTAGTTTTTTTACGTTTTTAAAGATAATTTTATGGTTCGGGCTTTGCATTTTACAAAACAGATAAAATTTTTTACCTCGGATATGAGATTTATTAATCTTATGGCGTCTGGCATATTTAGGGTGAAATTCTGTATTGGTTTTCGTCGTTACGGGAATC
Source organism: Acetobacter sp. DsW_059 (assembly GCF_002153695.1). Lineage (NCBI taxonomy): Bacteria > Pseudomonadati > Pseudomonadota > Alphaproteobacteria > Acetobacterales > Acetobacteraceae > Acetobacter > Acetobacter sp. DsW_059. The sequence goes on along the minus strand of NZ_JOPI01000074.1, from coordinate 1,979 downwards.
TCCTATGTTTTAAAAGGATCTGGTGATAAGGCATCACCAGATCCTTTATAGTGCTACGCTGTCGCCAGGTTGAGTTCTTCATGCGTTATGCAGTAAGGGCCGGCAGCTTCAATGCTGATTGACAGCAGGCCAATACTCCCGGGTTCGCGTGGCCCCAGATGTAGATAAGCACAGCCGTTTGTCCAGCGTAAGGAAGGGTGGCTCAGGCTGTGCCAGCCTTCAAGATCTTCGTCGATCAGGTGATGTGTGATTTCTCTTTTTGTATTGCCCTCAGAAAAAAAGATTTTACCTATAAGCACGCCCAAATTACGCCTGTCATCGACAAATGGACCTTGTGTATCAGACGGTCTGCTGCTGTTTGAGACAATCTGAACTGTGTTAATATTGCCAGGAATCATAAAAAGGGTATGATTTTCAATATTACGGAGCGGCTTAATAACGTGTCCGGCAGCTGAACGAAGATGCAGGTTGCTTTCAGAAGTTAATATTTGAAGATTGCTTTGAATGGGCAGGAGCATCTTATCTGCACGTTGTGCAATCTGGCGGTAAATGGGTTCTACCCGTTCGCGTGATACGTCCAGAGGAGCGGCAGCATCGTTCTCCCAGCTTTTTGTATTTTCGTTGAAGATGAAAACACTGCTTTTCTGCTGGAAAGTTCTGCGATTTCCTGTGTCCAGATAGCTTTCGGTTAGCATGCCATCAGCCATGATCACCGAGTGAGATTCTGTTTCAATATGATAATAAGTGTAAGAAGTGATGGATTTATCATAAAAAACCGAACGGCCATTCACCAGCATACGTGCCGGTATAAAAGTACCGTTAAAAAACAGGCAGTGCTCTGCAGTAATCAGCATGTCTTTAAACGGTACACCAGGGGAAATGGCATCTTTCAGAATTCGCACCGGATAACCAGCCATATCATCAGGCTTTTCTGGTTTTACAGTGCAGTGTGCATACCCTGACCATTTTACGGAACGTATATGAGGTTTATTATTTTCATATACATTTATGAGGTCTCCAACTGATAAGTCCTCAACGGCAACCAGACCTGATGGAGTATCAATCATAGAGCCACTTAAGAAGCAAATAATAGCATCAGAACTGGAAGTGCTTCCGGTATATTCTTTTGTTTGTCCGCTTGTTAAGTCGAAAGGGTTGCCTTCAAGTGTAATTGTACGGGTTACTACGCTAATTCCAAGAGAGCTTAATAGCTGAGTAACAAGTCCAGTATTATCCTGTACTACAGTTGTCGTTCCATTGTATGTTACATCAATTGGAATATAATGTGTTGTTCCAAGAAGGTCTTTAAATGTAATGTATGGAAGATCAAGTACGAAGTTTTTAGGGGGTGTACTTGTAGTATTGCCGCTACTATCTACATAAGAAATTGGAGTGGTTAGTGATACACCTACAAGTGACGGTGCATCTATTTTTAAAACGCCTCCCGTGGGGCCTATTACTATATCACTTAGAAGGTTTACATTGATTGCTCCTCCTGTATCTTCATAAGTTCCGCCATTTATTTCAATTTTACTTAAAGTTGATATGCTTGCCAGACCGCCATTATCAACAATAGTAGCCCCGTCGGTTACTGTTAATGTTTTGAGGGCTGAGAGTGCTGCCAGGGCTTCAGTATTAACTACGGTTCCTGAGCCAGTAACGGTTACTGATGTTGCAGCTTGAATATTTGCGATTGATGCTAGATCTGTATCATCCGGATAGGTTGTTGACCCTCCAACCCCGGCGACGATTATAGGCATTTTCACCTCCTCTTGTGGGTGCCAGATCTGTTAAATAGCACCTAACTCGTTGCAATTTAAAATTAAAGAAAAGTATATTTTGTCAAATTTTTATGTGTAATAAAGTTAACTGGGATAAATGATTTTTTAAATTACACTGTCAGTTTTGCTCATCTTCAGCATTGCGCCAGAAGTCAGATTTCACGACGAGTATGCGCCACACGATAGCCAGCAAGGTGA
>NZ_JOPI01000007.1:0-4084 GCF_002153695.1 Acetobacter sp. DsW_059 | reverse complement strand
CCCCCGATCGGCTCTGGCATGGCACCGCCCGCGACAACCTGCCCTCGATCTTCCGGGATGGTCTAAAACCGGGCCGCCGCCAGATGGTCCATCTTTCCGCTGACCGGGATACGGCGCAGCGTGTCGGGGAGCGGCACGGAAAGGCCGTTATTTTGGCCGTAGAGGCAGGTCTGATGTTTCGAGATAAGATTCCATTCTATCAGGCCGAAAACGGCGTCTGGCTCGTTCCTAGCGTCTCTCCGGCCTATCTGGCGTTCTAGGTGAGACTCAGACAGGCATATTTCCTTGCTCTTCATGCCTCTTGAGCAAATCCCCTCTTTCCCGGTTGCTCTGGCCTTCCAATTCCGGAGCGAGCGCAGAGCGGGAGCGGCGTAGCCCGCCCGTCAGGGCGTCCGGAAAGGTCCAGAATTCGGACTTTTCCACCGTTCTAAGGGGGGGACCATAGGGGGGAATAAATATCTTTATTCTATCTAGGGATTGAGCGATGGTCGGTTTTCGTTGGGAATCTGCAAAATATAGCTTCTCATTAGGTGGCACACTGTGCCACCATAAGGAGGCACAGTGTGCCACCTAATCGGCCCCTATACAGAGGTTCCCCACATGCGGAATGTGACCCGCCTTAAGACCCGCAAAGACCGGCTTCAGGAAGATCAGGCCGACTTGCTCAAGCAAGCCTTACTGCCCTTTGCGGAAGATGGTGGGGCTATGGGGGATGCAGTCGGGCGGCTGTATGTCCAGATTAAGAACCTTACTACGCCAGACCCCGGAACTACGGAGCCGTTCGTCATGATCCGTCCCGCTCAAAATCGCGCTGTGACCCTCTGGCTCATGGAAAACAGTAAGCGCCCCATGAAAGCCGTCTCGGTCTGGACGCTCCTGTTCGATCATCTCATGCCGCACACGGGGCAGGTCATGCTGACGCGCGAAGAAATCGCGGAGCAAGTTGGGATCGCAGTCCAAGAAGTCAGTAAGATCATGAACGAACTGGTGACGTTCGGTGCAATCTTCTCCGAGCGTGAAAAGATCGCAGGCATGCGGGGGCCGGGTCTGGTCCGCTACTACATGAACAAACACGTCGCTGAAGTCGGAAGCCGCGCCACACAGGAAGAACTCTCCATCATTCCAAAGCCTGGCGCAAAATTGGAAGTCGTTCAGGGAGGAAAGCTATGAATAGAGTTGAGGCGTATAGATTTGATTCCAAGCAAGAATGCCTTGATTACTTGGATGATCTATTCAAAACAGATAAATATCGTAATCTAGATGAGGTTAAAGTTAGAGCCTCAATGTACGCAAAGCACGATAAAGAACTACATGATTTCTTTATCGATAAGGGCAAAGAACTCCTTGCCCGGACGCCCTGACGGGCGGGCTACGCCGCTCCCGCGCTGCGCTCGCTCCGGGTCTGTTCTGTCTTTTGCCGGGTAAGTCTGCTTTCTCAAGACGCGAAGAATTTAGCGGCTAAATCGCTCAAACCCGAAAGATTCTCGCCATGCCAGATGTATCTATAAGGTGGTTTGTATCAACAATGTATTCACCGGGGCGTGGAGATTACGGGTGCTGCGTTACAACTGAAGCTGACACCATCGGTTGGAAGTGGGACGTTCATCATCTAGCGACCAAACAAGTGGTAGCTACAGGCGTTTCCTCGAACATGATCGAAGCTCAAGAAACTGCCAAAATTCATCTAAATGAGGTTATAATTCTCTCAAAATCAGGAGCCTTATGATGAGCGCAAACCCGATCATCCAGCATGACGATGAGGAAACAGCGGCCTTTCTGGCGGCTGTCCAAGAAGGCATTGCTGATGCCGATGCAGGCCGCACCGTTCCATATTCCGCCGTTCGGGAATGGCTCCTGTCGTGGGGAACTGAACACGAAAAACCAGCTCCCCACTGCAAATGAGCACGGTTTTTTCCATCCAGTTCACTCGTAGATCACTCGACGACATTCAGCGCATCAAGCAGCATATCGGTGAAGAAAATCCCGCAGCCGCAAGCCGGGTTGCCATTCAGATCGTCGCTACATGCGACCGTCTCGAATACCTGCCAGAGCGGGGCAGACCCGGCATTACGCCTGGCACGCGAGAACTGGTTTCCTGCTGGCCGTATGTGATCGTCTATCGCATCACCGGCTCAACGGTCGAAATCCTGAACATCTGGCACAGTTCTCAAGACCGATAAAACGCCTCACATGCCGAGAGAGGGGCTATTCTGCCCCACTCCGCCAGTCACGCCGCTTGGTCCATCTCCCGGTGCCCACCACTCTGGGGCATCGCCCCGATCCAAAGCATCGATCCATTCGTTTTTGAATTCGGTTTGTGCTGCTGGCGTGAGGTAACGAACAACCTCGTTCATCACCTCTTCAAAACGCCTCGCCATCCACCCGACCAGCCCCCCGACACTCTCAAAACAGGCGCTCACCCTTGCATGTCTTGGGGTGCCTCTCTCGGCCTCATACCACCACTTCCAGTATCCTTCAGTATCGACACTGTAGGTTGCTTCATTCGTCGCCCATGCGCTTTTCAGCGTGTCAAAATCATCTTTCAGATCGGCCATGACCTCAGCCTTCGCCTCGGCCTTTGCCGCTTCTATGAGGGATTCTGGGGCTTTCAAGCGTTCTTCACGCTGCATCAACTCTGCCAGCTTTTCTTCCTGCGCTAGCTTGCCCGCCAATGTTTCATTCAAATTCAACCGAACCGCACTACAAACAGATTTCGCACAAAGACCTATGCGCTCTCTGCGTTCGGGAGTGACAGCAGGCATCTTTCGCCATCTCACAGAAAGAATCTGCGGGTCTTTTGGTGGTCTTAGGATGAATTCACCATCCCTCAAAGCTGCCAGAAATTCGCGCTCCATATCCGCCCGCTCTAGGGCAAGTTTGAGCTTTTTCTGATCCTCGGCGAGTTTGTATTCTTCCGGCTCTAGGCGGTCTGGATCTCTGCCGACCTTCTTCTTGCCGCGCTCCACCCATTCAAGGCCCATCTTCTCCCGCAAGTGTGCCGTCCACAGGTCTTGCAGTGCCTGGCCTTGGAAATACGGGCTATCACACCGCTCTAGGACGGGTTGACCATCCGCATCAACCACAGGCTCGAATTTCCCGGTCTCCGGATTTTTCGCTTTCTTCTGCCTCTCCCCAAAGCGGGCCAGAGCCATTTCCTTTCCGAATTTGGAAAGGCTGATCCAGTCCTCGACCACCTTCCCGCGCCGCGTCACCTTCTCATATTTCGGGGCATAGAAGACATCGACGCCGTGCCGTCCGGCCTCATCCCGGTCAAGACGCGCCCGGAAGACGGCCCGCCCGCCGTGTGAGGCGTTGATGAAGGCCACCGCCTCATTCAGCATCCTCTGCTCATTCTCAGGGGTTAGAGGCACCTCTGTAGGGAACTGGACGAACGCATGGAGCGCGATCTTCCCTGCCGCCTTGTTCCGCTTGGCTCCTTCGTTGTGTGCGTCGAAGCTCTTTTGCAGGGACAGACCTTCACCATACGGGCTATAGATGAGCGGTGGCGTGTCGCGTTTGACCCGGAAAGTGCTCGACTGATCCAGTCGCTTTTCGTGCGTTTCCATCGCTGACAGTGCCGACCGTGTGAGAGAATTGACCCGAACAGACCCCGATTTACCCTTCATGATTGCCCCCTAGAAATTTCCCTTATTTTTGATAAGGGAAACCCGCTTTCCGTTTTTGGGACCCTACCCAAAAACAGCGGACAAGGGGAGACCCCTTTGAACCCCCTTCGAGGACTGACAATGAAGGATGGAGAAGTTGCCCGGCTGCTATCCCTGATCCTGCGGCATGAGCCAGAACGGATCGGCCTGACGCTGGACGGGCAGGGCTGGGCGAACGTGCCCGACCTGATCCGACTGGCGAAACGAGCGGGCAAGCCGTTCGACCTCGACACCCTGCGACGGGTGGTCGAGATGAACGACAAGCGGCGCTTCACCCTCTCCCCAGACAGTCAGCGCATCCGAGCCGCGCAGGGTCATTCCCTACCGGTCGATCTCGGCCTGCCCGCCGTCCAGCCCCCCGATCGGCTCTGGCATGGCACCGCCCGCGACAACCTGCCCTCGATCTTCCGGGATGGTCT
>NZ_JOPI01000073.1:0-200 GCF_002153695.1 Acetobacter sp. DsW_059 | reverse complement strand
TCGGTTCCGCCCGGTTGATATCCGCATCCTGACCCGGTGTGATGTCGATCTCCACCGGATTGCCCAGGGCATCGCAAATGGCATGGATCTTTGTGGTCAGTCCGCCCCGGGATCGTCCGATGGCCTGATCCGCGCACCCTTTTTGAGAGCTCCGGCACTATGCTGATGTGCACGGACAATCGTGCTGTCGATCATCATGT
>NZ_JOPI01000072.1:0-7099 GCF_002153695.1 Acetobacter sp. DsW_059 | reverse complement strand
GTTGCTGTCATAGCCCCTGTCCCCGATGATTTCTTCTGTCTTGTCGGGGAGATCTGCCAGCAGCACGTCTGCACTTACATAATATTATCGTAATAATTAATAAATAGAAATTTTTTGTTGAATTTTTGGTGGCATCTGACGCGACCTCTTGTAATCTCTTGGGTTTGATAGATAATTCCTGCGCTGATTATCTGCAGCCGTTTTGATTTTTAGAGAAGAAATGAAGATTATGATCTGCTTTATTTTCTTTAAAAACACAAAAAATAAAACTCAACGCCAGGGTCAGGTAAAAAACTAATGTCTGAAGTTATATCAAACGCACAAACATATTCCGCACAAACATATAATTCTCATGTCAGCATTTCAGATGTTACAGTTGTCAATAGTGGAATATTAAATCTTTCTGGTGCGACTGGGTATAACGTTACAGTTAGCTCTGGAGGAATAGTTGATGTTTACAATGGACTTTCTTTTTTCTATTTATCCACATATGCAACTTCATTTTCAGCCTATGTGCCTACTTCTGGTCTACTAGATGGCGCCACAATTAGTAGTGGAGGAAGTATTTACCTTGAATCGTTTAACAATTTTGGCTCTCCTTTTAGTAACCTTGTTGAAGCCTCTAATGTAGATCTTCAAAATTCAGCTTATATGTTTGTTGCTTCCGGCGACCTGGCTTTTTCTACAACACTTGAGAGTGGTGCTACTTTAAATGTCATTGCAGGAGGAACAATTTTTAATACCCTGCTTGAGAGCGGTGCTACTCTTATTACTGAATCAGGCGTAACAGATTCAGGCATAGCGCTTGAGAGTGGTGCCACTTTAAATGTCATTGCAGGAGGAACAATTTTTAATACCTTGCTTGAGAGCGGTGCTACTCTTATTACTGAATCAGGTGTAACAGCTTCCGGTATAACGCTTGAGAGTGGTGCCACTTTTAGTCTTGATTCTGGAACGATGATACCTGGCACTATTGTAGAAAGTGGTGGTGAATTAATCATTTCTTCAGGACAAAGCTTTTCAGATGTAGAAATTTCTTCTGGTGGCACTGTTTTGGTATTGAGCGGAGGCCAGTTATCTGATGCATCGAACGAAAATAATGGGACTGTTTATGTGTTTTCTGGCGGAGAAACAAACCTTTCTTCCACTGAAAGTGCGAATGTTCTCTCCCCTGAACTAGCATTATGGGACAGTAATAATCAGATCATTGCGGCAGGATCTGTTTTTTCAAGCCTGCTTCTTAGCTCTGGTATGACGGCGGCAATTTATTCATCTGGCATTTTACAAAGCGGCATTCTTGACAGTGGTGCGACACTTAGTCTTGCATCAGGCGCTACGGTTTCTGCACTGGAGATTCAAGGCAATAGTTTATTTAATATGTCTTCGGGAGGCTCTGTTATATCAGCTCAGCTGGATGATGGTGCTGATATAACAATTTCTTCCTCGCAGTTTTTAGATTCTGCTTCTGTTAACAGCGGTGCAGTACTTACTGTGCAGGCCAATGTTACGCTGAGTCAGGTTACAGTTAGTAGCGGAGGATCACTTAATCTTGCTTCTGGCGCAACATCATTATCTATGGATATTAAGAGTGGTTCAGTTGTAACAACATCTGGTGCTTATATTAGTAACGTAACAGTTGACTCTGGCGGTGATCTTAATATTATTTACGGACCAGGAAGTATTGGTGAACAAGATAATGTATTATCAAATATTACGGTATTATCATCAGGAATTATAAGTGCTGAAAACGTTTATTTAGGGGGTGTTGATATTAGTAGCGGCGCAGTTATTACAGCTGGTGAAAATTCAATAATATACCCTTATGAATTCAATAATGATGGTACAATTATTGCTACATCTGGTGGTACTGTAGACGGTGTTAATGGTAATTCAGGTGGATCAGGTCAGGTCATTGTTTCTTCCGGCGGTGAATTATCAGCCGCAAGTGTTTTTAGTGGCGGCACGGTAACGATTAGCTCTGGCGGTACACTCGTGCGTGGAGATGTGGAAGCCGGAGGAGAGGTTTTTGTTTCTTCCGGGGCTGTCGTATCAGGGGTGGAGTTACAGAATTCTGCTTTATTCAGTGTAGCATCAGGTGTGGAAGTCATTTCAGCCTCACTTGGTAGCGATAGTGAATTCACCATTTCATCAGGTCAGGATTTTGTTGATTTTGTTCTGAGCGGTGGTGCCACACTTAATGTGGAATCTGGCGCAGTTCTTTCGGGTATTACAATTGAATCCGGCTCTATATTAAATTCTGAATCAGGCGCGACCGTTACTGATATTTCTTATGGAAGCGGCATGTATCTGACAGCAAAATCAGGTCAGATACTCAGTGATGAGATTTTTAAGAATGGAGGTATTCTCTCGGTCATATCAGGTGGTGAAGCTGATAATATTATTATTTCTTCTGGTGGTATACTTAATATTTCTTCTGGTGGGGCTGTTTCCGGTATAGAGCTGGAGAGTGGTGGCTCTGTGAATATAGGCACCGGGGGGACGGTTGTTTCAGCTCAGATTGATAATGGTGTTTATTTAAACCTCTCTTCAGTGGCAGTATATAAAGACCTTAATGTAAGTAATGGTGCAACTTTAGGACTTGGTAATGGATTGGTTATATCAGGGCTGACATTAGAGTCAGGCTCCTTCATGAATTATGATTCTGATGATACGTTGGTTGACGTCACTCTTTCATCAAATGCTTCTTTGCAGAATTATTATGGAAGTAACAATACATATATTGATCTCTCTTTAAATAATAGTCCAATATTTTTTAGTTCGAGCATTGTTTCCGGCCTCACTATTGATGGGTCATCGGTTTCTTCAGGTATTAATCAGGATAATAACAATATTTTTTATGACACCTCTGTTTCAGGAGCCACAGTTCATAATGGTATTTTAACTCTCAATACAGGTAGTATTGGCTCAGATATTATACTTGACAGCGGTGCTGAGCTTATAGCGACTTCCGGCACAACTGTTTCGGGCGTTTCTATAATGAGCGGGGCCTCTGCCCAGTTGCAGAGTGATGTCATAGCATCAGGTATGACGCTGTATAGCGGAGGCTCACTCAGTATCTCGTCTAATGCGGTTGTGTCTGGCCTGACACTCGAAAGCGGTGCACAAATTGATCAGACGTCTGGCAGCACCTTCGTCAGTGCCATTATTCAAAGCGGTGCCGGCATTATCAGTTCTGCTGGTGACACGTTTATTAGTACGACCCTTAATAATGGTGATATTGAAAGCCTTTCAGGCATTGTATCGGGTCTGACCATTAACGCAGATAATAATGTCGCCGGAGGACAATTTCAGACAGGGCAGGTTTCAGGAGCCACTCTAAATGGCGGGGAACTGCTTATTTATGTTGATTCTGTTGCATCGGGGGTTTTTGTCGGCAGCAATGCAAAATTTGCTGTTTTCTCAGGCTCTACGGCTACTGATGTCACAGTAGGAGAGAGTGGATCGGCTTTCGTCTCTGAGGATAGCCTTATAACGCAGGCAACAGTTACTTCTGGTGGTGGGTTGCTTACTGTTTCGGGAGGCACTCTAACACAGATTGTAGTAAGCAGCGGTGCGCAGATCATTGTCTCCGGTGGCGGTATGACGCAAAACGATACGCTGTATGATGGAGGTGTCATTAATGTCAGCTCAGGTGGATCAGTTGCTGATATTACCTTCTCTGGCGGTGGCACAGTTAATCTTTACTCTGGTGGTATTGACCCGCTGACTATTGCAGATCACGGTGTTCTCAATGTCTCATCAGGTGCAGTGATATCAGGTGATATTGCTGAAACTGACGGCATTATTAACGTGCTTTCAGGTGGCCTCGCTTCTGACACAGTTGTGAGCAGCGGCGGTACACTTTATCTCACCTCGGGCGCCACGATTTCTGGTGTAACTTCAGTCATAAGTGGTGGCACAACAGAGATTAACGGCACTGTTAGCGGTAATGGCAGTATCGATCTTTATTCAGGTGGGGTTCTGGTTATTTCCGGCAGTACAATGCCATCTAATACCATTCATTTCGTCACATCAGGTGGCATTATTGATTTTACTGACCTACACACGATTACCAGTGTCAGTGGAACGGATGAGAGCCTGACAGTGAGTGGGGAGGGCGCAGATGGCACTGAAAAAACTTACTCACTGACCACTGAAAATGGCAGTGATCCTGCTAATTATGTGGTGATTGGAAATCAGCTTGTAGAAGTTTGCTTTCTTTCTGACACACTTATCCGTACGCCAGGTGGCGAAGTTGCTGTAGAAACGCTGAATATAGGGGATGAAGTCCTGACTTACGCCCACAGTGCTATCCGTGCCGAGCGTATAACGTGGGTTGGCCGATCACATTGTACTGTGCGCTCTCATTTACCAGATGATGAGGCAGGCTACCCTGTGCGTATTCTGAAAAATGCGGTGGCTGAGGGTGTGCCATTTAAAGATATGCTGATTACCTCAGAGCATTGTCTGTTTTTTGATGGCCGGTTTATTCCCGTGCGTATGCTGGTGAACGGCCGCTCAGTATTTTATGATAAGTCGATCACATCCTATGATTATTATCATATTGAAACAGGTGAGCACGCTGTCATTATGGCAGATGGAATGCTGACTGAAAGCTACCTTGATACTGGCAATCGTCAGGCCTTTTATCAGCATGGTAAGCTTGTGGCTTTTACACCATCCCGTAACCTGACATGGGATGATGCAGCAGCTCCTCTCGATGTTTCACAACAGTTTGCTGAAAATATCTTCCGTCACATAGAAGAACGTGCGGAACAGATGGACCTGCCACACCAGAGCAAAACAACAGAACTAACATATGATCCTGACCTGCATCTTCTGACGCAAACGGGTGATGTTATCCGGCAGATACGCCGCCAGAACGGGCGGGCTCTGTTCATGATACCGGCAGGTACAGCATCAGTAACTCTGATGTCCCGTACCAGTCGTCCGTATGATGTAGTAGGGCCATTTATTGATGACAGGCGTGTTCTTGGTGTTCTTGTGGGCATGGTGACGCTTCTTGAAGGGGCTGCGTCTATGGTCGTGGACACACATCTGACACAGGAGGAGCTGGCAGGCTGGCACTGCACGGAAAGCAGCAGGACGATGCGCTGGACTAAAGGAGATGCTGTTCTTCCTCTGGGGCTGAGCAGCGAAATAAGGGTGCTCTCTGTCGAGGTCATAGCAGCAGGACCTTACAGACAGCATAAAGAGCAGCCAGTTAACCTGAAGTTTGCAGGATAAGTCTGGAAATATGGAGAGTGATCTGGAACAGCCCTATCCAGATCCAACCAGGCTCAGGACTCATTCTTTAAGATAGAAGACGAAGCCTGCTGCGATATGAATTGCAGACATGAATGTATGAGCACAGCGGTCATATCATGTTGCGACACGTCGCCAGTCTTTGAGCTTCGCGAACATATTTTCGATCACCGATGAGTTCCTCTGCCTCATCCGACAGGTTCGCCAGCAGCACATCAGCACCTTTGAAATCACTGACATGTCCGGGGCTATCAGATGAAGGCGGACAGGTCGCCCCTGATCATCACACACGGCGTGAAGTTTTGAGTTCAGGTCGCCTTTTGTGCGTCCGATATGTCGGGGAAAATCCCCTTTTTGAGCAGGGACGCCGATGTCCGGTGTGCCTTGAGGTGCGTTGCATCGATCATCAGACGCTTCGAACGGCCAGCCTGTTCTGTCAGGGCGACAAAGATCCTGTCAAAAACACCCGAGCGGCTCCACCGGGTAAAGCGATTATACAAAGTCTTGTGCGGACCATATGCTTTGGGGGCATCCTTCCACTGAAGCCCGTTGCGGATGACACAAACGATTCCGCTCAGAACACGCCGGTCATCCATGCGTGGCACGCCGTGCGCCAGAGGAAAAAATGGTTCAATCCACTTCATATGGAACCAGCTCGTGCAAAGAGAGCTTATAGCAAAAAATCCATGGGCAGGCTGGCACTTCTGGCTTCCGCTTCGTGGCATACTTCCTTGGTGCCTGAACCGACCTTCCGGCTTGTGACCCTTATTGCTGCTTATACCGGCATGAGGATGGGAGAGATTTGCACGCTAAGGAAAGAAGACCTGCAAACCCATGAGAGTGTTCCCTGCTTTATGGTCAGACCTCATGCAGAAGACAACTGGTCACCCAAGACCGAAGCAGGCACCCGTGTCATTCCCCTACACTCCAAACTCATAGAGGCCGGCATAATGGCCCTCAAGAACAACACCGAAAGCGATTACCTCATACCCGGCCTTGATGGGTCTAAACAGAAAGACCGAGGGGCCACACTGAGCCGGGTCTTCTCCCAACTCAAGACCCGCCTTGGCCTGCCAGCAGAAATTACATTTCATTCCTTCCGGCACACGGTTTCCACTCAACTCAGAAATGCCAACGCAGACATTCGGGAGATATGGATAGACAGGCTTCTGGGTCACGAGGCGAGCCATAGAAGTCAGGGCACCACCACCTATCTGACCGGCATTTCAATAGCCAATCTCAGGCAGACAGTAGAGGCCATACGCTACCCGGAGACAGCGTTCAAAAAAGTAACGTTAAAGGGGGAGCCAGCAGTGCTCAATGGCTACCCATTGAGCATCTGGCAAGGGGGAGTGTCTCCCCCGTTGACCCCCTGAAGCACAAGCCTCTCTGATGACAGCTTTCGCCTTCATATCGGACGTCGTGTAGTGTGACCTGCATTCCGCATAGCAGACATTGGATTTCTAATTGATTACGTATCTACTGGTGAAATTATTCCATAAAAGGACAACGTGTTGTTTCAAAATTCAAACTTACAAGAAGCCATCGAATCTGTTCGGTATCATCAATGTGGACTAGAAGCAGCAAATAATGCTTATATTACAGCTCTCAAAAACTATGCCGCCTCCCTCTCATCAAGCGCAGGTCAGCTAGCTATTGAGAAGCTTTTGGCAAACTACAAACCGCGAGTTTATGAACTCCTGATTTGCCTAGAGCAGTTCCACTTTAATCTGGCTCATACCCTGCGGCTGTAAAGAAACTGGCGCATTAGCTGGGGGTGAAAGCCGGAAGCAGAGCTCCGACGGTATCCCACAGAGCACCGACAGTTCGTTCG
>NZ_JOPI01000071.1:0-347 GCF_002153695.1 Acetobacter sp. DsW_059 | reverse complement strand
CATAAAAAAAGCGACCCGAAGGCCGCTTTCCTGTTTTTAATTTTATGATGTAAAATAGAAAATTATTAGATTATTAAATGATTTTTATAATGATTAAGTTTTGTATTCTACGAGGATTCAGGAATTTTCTCGCAGATAGTAAAGAATGCAATTCACAGGGTTATCGTCACTCGACACCCTGTGAACCACAATGCAATATTTAGTTCAAAATCTTAGTAGGCACCGTATTCAGGAGCAAGCTCCCGTCCAGGAGCAGATATACCCGGACACTGCACTGACGCCCCCACTAATAACCGAAGCAAGACCAGCAATGAACGCCAGAGCGCTTGCAGCGGATACTCCTGCAA
>NZ_JOPI01000070.1:0-14974 GCF_002153695.1 Acetobacter sp. DsW_059 | reverse complement strand
CCACTAATAACCGAAGCAAGACCAGCAATGAACGCCAGAGCGCTTGCAGCGGATACTCCTGCAAAAGCTGCTAAAGCTATTACTATGCCTGAACTTACTGAAAGGGTCGTGAGGCCAGCAGCTCCGAGGGCAACCAGAGCAGCTGCGATGCCGTATGCTGCGACCTTGCAGATTGTGCAACGAATGCCTTCCAGGTTGGTAAGACCTTCTCCGCTCTGAAGTTGACCTAATATTGCAGGAATACTGGTGTCATTATGGATAAAACGGTTAAAATCAGGGATCATATCCGGGCTGAGCGGATAACCCGCGGAGGCGAGATAGGCTCCGGGATTTTCAAGCAGTTTCTCGCGTACGGTATTATCGTGCTGTGCTGCTTCCAGGCTCAGGCGAACAGTGAGCATTTGCTGATTGACCAGCCCGGACTGGGGGTGGGCAGAGAGCTTTGCCATTATATCCATGAGTTGAGTTTCCAGTTAAATATTAGTTGATAGCTAGCAAAAACAAAAATGACCGAACAATATTTCCATCAATTAAGTATCGCACGCTAAAAATCCGTATATCACTCAAGTTTTTGTTTTTAGTGTTAAAATAGAGTTAGTATTTGTTGAAAATTTGGGTATATTTTTTTCATATGAATTAGATTATATTTATTTAAATATTATTTATTCTTATTATTAACCTTACAAAAATGTGTTCTTCTTGGGCTGTTTCGGTAGTTGAATTTTTATAAATAAGAATTTACTGCCGACCGGATATTTTTTCAGTTACTGAGGCGTCCCCGTTGTACCCGGGGCCTCTGTGACCGGGTGTTCGTGGCTTGTGAGACTGATACTTCCAGCTTTTACATCGCCCTGTGCCGTTATGGTGCTTTCGGTGGTAACTGCACCGGTTATGTTAACCGGTCCATCCAGCGTAATTCCTCCTGTTGCAACAATGCGTACCTCTTTTGAACTGGCATTTAACTCGATCAGTGTAGTTCCGTCGTCAGAACGGAGCTGAGCAGCTGCTGTGCTGATATTTGCCAGAGGGCGCGCTTTACTGGTCAGCCCGACAAAGCAAAGTCCGTCAGACAGATCATGCTGGCGGTAATCGAAAGGAGGTTGCCCTATGCCTGACTGCCACCATTCATCTATGGAGCGGCTGGAAAATAGTACCATGCATTCATCACCAGCATTAACCGGGAATGTGAGGGAGCAGCCACCACCGCGTGGGAACACAACCGGACAATGAGGCAAGGTTGGCAGGTCATGAAACGAGCGTGACCCGTCATTTGCGCTGTCATAGCCTTTAACTGCCAGTTTAACAGATGCAACCGGCGCACCATCAGCAGCAGTAAATGACACAATCACTCCTGGCAGCATCGTCCAGATGCGTGATTGCAGAGCATCTTCTGCTACTCGTGTATTTTCCTGGTGGTCATTGTAGCGTTCACGAATATCAATCGTGCTCATTCTGGTGTTACCTCCAGCGCAGAGCGTGACTGCACAGTGTCTGAGGGGTCAATTGAGATACATTTCAGGGATGAAAACCAGTCATTGCCGTAGGTATCTCCATAGTGATCTGCCCATACCACACGATAATCGCCGGTTGCATTGACACCTGATATATGGGCCCTGCTGCCATCCGAGCTGTATTGTGCATTTGCAACATCAGACGGCGAATAAGACAGATCAGCGATCTGATCCAGAACCGCGGCATTTATCAGACGGATGCGTGAATTCACTTTAATGGCAGGATCAAGCAGGCAGGTAACATCAATTCCATCAGGGGTCTGAACCGGGATGCCAATAAGGCCGGTCTCAGGGCTTAGCTCGATGACAGTTTGCGTTGTCCTGACGCGGGATGTATCTGCAATCGCGACATAGTTCAGGCTATCCTCATCCATGAAGTACATACTTGCAGTACTGTGCGCGAGGGTCCGGCAATGATCCCGGGTCATGCCATACATTACTTTAGGTCGAGCTGCAGATCCGGGGATATCAGGAAATGCGCCAGCAGCAATATTGTCAGAAGCCATGTTCTGAGCGACTACATTCTGAACGTGACTGTATTTATAACCAGCAGCAAGAACAGTTGAGATTGTGCCTGTGGTGAAAGCAGTGTCTCGCGTGGCAGCAATGATATCAATGAAAGTATCAGTCGGATTTTCCCGACCGTCCCGGGTTTGCCAGATCATACCCTGAAACAGAAGACTGGCATCGTCATCAGAGCCATACCCCACAGATAATTCAACGACAGAGTATTTTGATTTAATACGGTTTATTGTGGCCGCATTCGGGTTATAAATTCTGGCTTCTAAGTGCCGTGGTGTCTGCATGATCCCGTGTGTTACACGAAATACTATTCGAAAGTCTGATAATGTGAGTTTGTTCCCTGAATTATCAGAAAGAACCATTGTGCAGACACGCAGGAATTTACTGGTCATTTGTTACCACGTATAGACGACCATTAATGCCAAGGTTTTCAAAGGTCGGAACGGCCGCCGGGGCACTGTCAGTTGTAACCATCAGGGAAAAACCAAGGTTCAGATATGCGAATTGGCCTAAAAGATCGGCTCCTGTTACCAGTGGGATTCCCTGTATAACAGGATTTCCGCTGCTATCTGAAATATCCAGAACCCACCCACTGTTTTCCTCGTTACAATAATATGTTCGGAAACTGTATGAGCTGCCTGATATTGAGACACTCACAGTTTGATTGGTTGGCTGTAGCGGCACTTCATAGAAAACTGTCATGAAAATGCACTCGAAAAAGCTGACTTAACGCCGCTCCACATGCTGGTCAGTCCGGAGCTGTTGCTGGCAGGCTGCAACTGTTTTGTGCCATTGCTTGCTTCAGGGGATGTGCTTGCGGGCGTTTTTTGGTTTGTTGCTGTTATTCCTGATTGAGTGACAGCACTATGAGCAAGGTTTAGTGACCTGCAATTCATTACTGCAAACATTGAATAAGCTGTTTCTGAACTGCTGTCTGTCTCGACGCTTTCTATCAGAACATTTTTGTATGTTCGTTTTCCTGTGACTACAGTGCAGAGCTGTCGGGATTTTTGTAGTTTCAGGATTTTTGCATATACGGTCTTGATATACTGCTCACCGAAGTCGCCGCTGACCAGGCCAGAAAGAGTAGTGCCTGAAAAGTTTGATAATGTGGCGGCAAGACTGGCGTTTGACCAGCCAAACTCCAGTGTAAACTCGGGCTGCATATAGAAAGCATGATCTGTTATTGCCGCTCCGGTCTGTACTGGCATTGAGGTGATACCCAGTCTGTCGATGTGACGCTCCCGGATAGCAAGGTCAGGAATGACGGTTGTGCCATCCTGGCCGCTTATCTTCCGGTTACTGTCGAACAGCAGAGATGCAATATCAGATACGACCATTTATTGCCTTCTGGCTTTCATATTCCGAACTGCTGTGTTTAACGCATGTGTGGTCGCGCCATGCACAGCGCTGGCTATAGCAGCGGGATTACCATTACTGGTGATATTAACCGTTTGGTTAACTGTTGGGGCGTGAGAGCCGGCCAGAGTATTAAAGTTGCTGATTGAGGCAGCTTTTGCCGCATATGCAATTCTGGAATCAAATCCTGGGTCTCCAGGTTTTTCTCCGGAACGTTCTATGTTTTTAGCAAAAAAAGCTGCCGCATCAGACATTCCTGATGTTTTAAGGAAACCATCCCAGTTTTTGGACTCTGGTCCATTACGTAATTCCCATACTGCGGCCCTCATCTGGTCTAAAAAACCCGCTTTTTTTACATCAATACCAAGGTTTTTCAGGATAGTATCCCGCCTGTAGGGCTCCCATTGTTCCAGACCAAAATGACCTTTATCAGTCCGTTCTGGATTTAACAGTCCGCTTTCCTGCTGCCAGTTTCCGATCATTGCCAAAGCATGCTCTCTGTCTATGCCCTGGTCAGTCAGATATTGCATGGCGGTATTGACTTTCCCGGCATCCATCCCGGAAAGAGCACCTATTCCAGAAGATAAGAGACCTGCTCCGGATTGGCCAATATTTTTCAGGTTGCCCACACCTTCCTGTGTCATATCCATAATATTTCCCCAGGCCGCTCTGAACCGTCCATGAGCAATATTATCAAGTGCTTTTGCAATTCCTGAAATGGCATGTCCTGTAGCTTTAAGGCTATCAACAAGAATATTCCTGAAGAAGTTGCCCAGAGGGGCAAGTGCAGGCTCAACATCAGGCCATAACTCTTTGAGAAGTATGCCTACCTGCTTTACCCCGTCCTGCAGGGCATCAATACCAGGTTGCCACTCTTTCCAGTTGATCAGAGATTTCGCACCCGACTGCCAGCTCTTATAGTCGTCGCAAAGAGCAAGAAGCGCAGCTCCGAGCGCGAGAACCCGGCCAACAGGAGACTGCATAAATGCGGTATTAAGCAAGCGCCAGGCAACAACAGCGCTCCCTATCGCGAAGGCCCATATTTTCGTTGCCGTGCTTAGATGAGTGAAGCTGTCATACATATGAAAGCAGAAGTCACGAAATCGCTCCAGCACGGGCATCAGAGTGATAGCGACTTTATCTCTGATAGCCTGGAATACGACACCGAGATCACGCAGTTCCTGCATAAAATGGTGTGAGGCTTTTGCTGCTTTATTCTGGTCAACGCCAAGGCGACGATAAATCTCAGCGTATCTGTTCTGCCAATGACCCTGACCACCTCTCATCATGGCCTGAAGAGTGTTTTCGTCTATACCCAGAACCCCGGCAGACGCCCGGGCGCGCCAGTATGGCATCGTCCTGAAGTGTGATCCCATATCCGACATGATCGCAGCTGTATCACGCAGATGACCGTGCGCATCTCGTGTCTGCACACCAAGCCGCTGAATAAAGCCTTCTCCGCCCGGAGTAGAGCGCAGAAAGTTACCAATCGACTGCAGGCTGGCTCGTGCGGAATCAGCATTACCTCCAACCTGTGAAATGGCGAAGGCAAACCTTTGCATACCAGAGACTGAAGACTGAGCGCGCTCTGAGGCATACCCCAGTTGTTCATATGACTGGGCTACCTTGCCAACGGCTGCGACAACAGCGCTCAACCCAGCGATCAGGCCAAGGGCAGCTTTTTGAGCGCCATCAAGGGCCTCTTTAAAGTCGCGCTGGCCTTTCTGGTTAATCTTAAAACCAAGGCCAACCAGAAACTCTTTAATAACGCCTGCGTCTGCCATTATTCTTTCCTGGCCGCGTTCGACCTTATTTCATTTTCTGTTTTTGCATCGAGTGCGTCATTCATTAACGCGATGTCTTCCAGATCAAGAGCGCCATCTTTGAGGCTTTCCATTTTGCACATTCCGGCAATAACGGGTCGCATCATATAATCGAGGTCATCAGGTAGAAGAATAACTTCAAAGGTTACGCCGGGGCCTTGTCTTTCGAATCTGAGGCCGCGGCGGGAATAAAACCCGCAAGATTATGCTGAATCACAGAGACCGTCAGGCGGAGCATTTCGGGAAGCTCAATCCAGTTGTAGCGCATCACACCAGGGCGAACTTGAATGGAGTAATCTCGCTGTGCTTCTTCATCGCGATAGGTTACTGCGCTTAGTGCTGTATTAAGGATGTATTCCGCGTCTTTATCAGGCAAAGCTGCAATTTCTTCACCGATTTTTGCCAGATCAAACCCGGCGAGTGAGTCTGTTATCTCACCACCTGATGGGATACCTGCTACAAAAGCTGCCAGAATGGGCGCAAGGCGTCGAGCGACATGAAACTGCTGCATAGCGGGAAGTTTTTTGACGGTGTATTTACGGCCGTTAATTTCGACTTCTTCCATTAGCTGTATGCTCCAAGCAATCCGGTAATTTTCCCGGAGTGGAATGTCCAGGTGTTAGTGCCGCCGTCAGTCGCATATTCCAGGTTGGGCTGACGCACAAAAGCACACCCGGTGCAGACAATCGCATCATCGGCGTTGGACTGGATAAGCGTGATGACATTTTTCCCCCAGAGGCTCGAACTAATTCTCTGAGCGTTATAGGCGGCCATCAGAATTTGGTTCTGAGGTGATGTTTTTAGTAAACGAACAGTAACCGTGCCTGCATTAGCAGCATGAAGGGAGTGCATATAGCCTCCGTCAGCGCCCGTGGTCATTGTATTTTTATCGGCCTGAAGCTCGATAGAAATACCTTCTTCTGCGGATCCTGCTTCATTGCCGAGTGTTGTTGCGATGCCCGGCCCTACAAGAGAGCAGGAAACATCAAGAAAGCTGTATGTCGAGCCTGTTGTCATTACTGCACCACGTTTACCAGGACGTTAGAGGAATGGACGGCTCCAGCCAGTTTGCAGGCAATCTGCATGGTTACGGCCTTTCGGGCTGATCTGTCAGCAGCAGACTGAGAAGCAACAGAAGGGCAGTAAATATAATAGCCGTCGTTGAGAGTATCACCGTTTTTCAGAGCGCCAATAGTGGGACCTGTCCACACACCAGGAGCAAACAGACCATTAGTGACGTAGGTCTGACATACGGTGTCGTATGTTCCTTTGAGGATCACCATGCCTGCATCAGTCTGAGGAATTTTCAGATTTGAATATAGAAGATTAAAACCCGCAACCTGAAGGCCATTCTGGAAAGCATCACAGCCGATACGCGTATCAGCCCATGTTCCGTCGGCCATATAGCCTTCCTGGATAATACTCTCCCCATTCTGGAGCAGGGCAAACACATTGCAGTATTTTGCTTTGAGCGCAGAATACTCAGTAGTGGTCAGAGTTTCGCTTGTGACGTCAGGTTCGTTTTTAAATTTCAGCGTGAGAGTTGTGTTCTGACCGCTGTAATTGACAGTGGCAATGCGCGCAAAAGCAGAGATTGATGCATATGGATTTGATGTCGAATACTGACACCAGGTTCTGCTGACATTTGCCTGACAAAGAAGGTAAGCCAGATCAGTTGTGCTGGATGATACGATGGCATTGGCATCCTGTGTCGTAGCCCAGAATGTGCGAACCGGTGTCAGTGCTTCAATCTGCTGAGCAACCTGAACAATAACTGTATCTGTCGGCATCGTTGCCATAGCAAAAGCCAGACCGTACCAGTCTCCGGATGCTGCGGCCAGACGTTGTACCGTTGTCGTCAGATTAGTCTCTGACGTTCTTTGCTCACCGACATAGAGTGTCGAAGGTTGCGGTGACTGTGCGTAAAACAGTGTGGCGGCAAGGTAGACTGGCGATGTGACTGCGTAATCATCGCCAACACTATCAAGCGAGGAATATGAACGCAGATCTTCAGTGTCAGATAAAACACTCTCGGAGCCAACGATCAGCAGAGTTCCAAAATTTCGTGTTGCAGACGCCTGTGGGTCAAGCGTGACCTGAGCATTCACAATATCAGATAAGGGCAGGCCAGCCGTCATTCGGCATACTCCGTTGAAAATTTACAGTTAAAACCATCAGTTGTGGTGATGTATCCGTCTGAAACCAGAACGGATTGAATAGGGTAAGTGCGCTGTTCCTGCCGTCGAAACTGCATGGAAATATCAGAGCGCATCAGGGTGAGCTGATTGATAATTGCTGGCACGCGACGAACGTCTGATGACCGAAGAAAAGTCATGCCGTTATTTGTGAGAAATGTACGATTGACGCTGACATTCAGACCAACACGTAAAGACATGGCATTTTGTGAAGCGTTGATCCCATAAAATGAAAATAATGCTTCAATGGTTTCGTGCAGGTGCAGCGTATAAACATTATCTTTAAAAGTTGCCGCAATGTTCTGATCTGGCGTAACGGTAGTTACACCAAGTGCACACCAGTCTGTGTCTCTGGCAGGTTGTACCGGCGGACTTTCCTGCCAGCGTCGCCGGCATAAGTTGCGGGGTAAGCCGGTCAGCTGAGAAATCCAGTCTCCGAGCAACAGGTCGAGATTTACATCTTCAGCTGCGTTCAGGGTTGCTGTCTGTAGCATACCCCCACTGGCCGGAGAGTTCTCTGTCATGATGCTGTTCCGTTATCGCGCATGTCGAGTAAGGCGCATTTTGCTGCAACAAAGCCCTGGCCAAATGATTCCCAGTCATCAACGGAAATCACCACATATTGCGACCCGTTTGCTGTAATACGATCAGCTGTGTAGTTGTTTTGTCCTGTGAACAGAGGGAAGCGGCAATAGACTGTGCAGCCACCTGACAGACGTTCTGCATCTGGCAGACGATATAATTCGTTTGCTGTGATAGGGGCGACGACACCATAGGTCAGCATTTCTGTCTGTTTGATGGTTGTCTCGCCACGCTCATCAACATCTTTTACTGAGCGCGTTACGGTGATGGCCTGATTGAAGTCAGGGTCATCCAGTATGTCTGATACGTCCAGTAATGGCATCAGATGCGGTTCCTTGCATCGCGGATAACGTAGGTCACTGAGTTCTGCAGGTTGCCTGTGTCAATCAGAGGCTGGGCAAGGTCAGTCCCTGGAGGGTTCCCTGCTTCGCGGTTAGCCAGCTCCTCCCGCGCCCCGGCCTGCGCGCCACCACCGCGGCTGATGCGGTTACGTAAGGTTGCGTCGGCAAGGGGCTCAAAGGGGCCTGTGTCCATTTTGTCTTTAACAGAAGCTGAGGCTTCCAGACCTATGGCATTAAGCTGGATATTAACTGCTCCGGCAACGCCTTCCATAGCCTGCTTGCCAGCCGTGCGCAGGCGTTCGAGTGATTTATCGACAACTTTCTCAACGCCCGGCACAAGGAATGGTCGTGGCGGAAGGTTCCGTTCGGGTGCCCCGGTTTCAAGAACATATCCGATCAGAGCATTCCCTGCGTCACCTTCTGGTCGTTCATTCTCGTCTTCAGGTATGCCGACCAGAACGCGCTGGTTTGTCAGGTCCCGAATGGTTTTCAGGACGGCGCGGGCCTTGTCACGAGTAACCGTAACGTCTGCTTTGCCCCCTGTAGTCACTGTGTAACCTTACAACTGCACGCCGCCTGTTCCGAACAGACGCATGAAATACCAGTATCTCTGGCCATAAGTGGTCAGATTGAAATAGCCGGCGTCACTGAACATCGCGGACGATGTATCGTATGATTTACTGACTGGCCCGACTGATTTTGCTGAAACAATCCCTGTGGCCTGCCCGGGTACTCCTGTGGCAGCTGCCTTTGTTGCGATTGTTCCCATTGTGAGTTCATGGGCAGCAAAAAGGCATGCGCCGAGCTTCCAGCTTTGCTGCCATCTTGAAATGCTCACAAACTGAACGCCAATTTGCAGATAAGTGACGATCAGGTTGCCCGGGTATTTGGTCGCATCACAAAACTCAGGGAAAAACGTTCTGAAGTCATCAGTTGTCACTACGTGGTCTGCGTCCACGGCGACCTGATCGGGATTGCACATCATTGTCTGAGGTCTCATCTGTGCTGACTTCAGTATTGTCAGCAGTTTTTGCTTCAGGAGTAGTTTTTAAACCACCCCCGAAAACAACAGCGCGGGACTGGACCAGGTAATTCCCCAGCTCTGCCTCGTTAAGTTCAGCACGGCCTTTGGGGAAATACCGTTTCCCAATGAAAAACGGCTGTTTCACCAGAACGGCAATCATCAGATGCCGTCTTTGTAGTGCAGGGTTTCAGGATACACGAACTCAACCTGACCGAGCAGCGACCAGTAGGTCGTGCGCAGCCACATATCCTGCGGAGTGATCTGCGAACGCTGGAGAGGCACGAGAGGATAACGAACATAATTCACATCCTTCGTGTAAAACACTGCACGTGATGCACCGCTTGCACCGGCATCATTCAGCCATTTGACCGGCTGAATATCGAGATCGCGGCCAGTAGATTGTGTAAACGGGTTATTACGCTTGATGTATTCCATAACAGACTGCGTGCCGGCAGAACTGTTGGTTCTGTTGAGTAGCGCATACTGAGCAGGAGGCAATAGAATATGAGAGGGGCAGACAGCGTATCCTGATGCTTGCCATGCTTTCTGCTGGCCATCCAGAATGTCATCCTGCATCTGGGCTGCTGTCCCTGCGCTCCACGCGCTTGTTACAGTATCCGTCGCCACGTCGGAGCCGTTTGCAAGGCCATACGCGTTTTCGAAGCTGTTCGGATCGCCAACATAGACCATCTGGTCAATATCCATCTGGTGTTTCAGACGGATCGCAGCCAGTTTCTGCTGATCAACAGGACGTCCCAGGAGCATGGATTTCTCAAGCTCGCGCAGGGTGTATGACAGATTGTAGCCAACCAGACGCAGAGGCTGTGCGACTTTATCCAGATCAACCGTTGCTGAAGGGATAGACGTTGTTTCATCGCCAATCCAGTTGATACCACCTGGGGTGGTGCCACCTACAGATCCGAATGCTGACTGCGTAAAGCTGGACAGGTCATCCCCGGGCCCAACATCCTCGCGCAGATCAATATCGCGTCCCCAGGTAACAGCAGCCAGAGGCTCGTGCAGTGTAGGGTCAAGACGCTCAAGCTCACCGACAAAGAAGTTGCCGATGCTGTCACGTGTCTGAGCATCGTAAGTAAACGCGCCATCCTGTGTGCGGACGCGCCTTTTCAGTTCAATCATTATATCGCCGTCCTTACAGGATCGTAAAAGAGATTTCGACAATGCCGTCTGTGCCCGCAGGGCCTTCAAACTGCGCGTTTGCCAGAAGGATGGTGTTACCAGCTGTGCTGTCATCTGCAGCCTCTACACCACCAGGAACTTCCGTGCTCGATGTGCCCGCAACACGGACGTAAACTGCTCCGCCTTTGGTCGCCGCTGTTGCTCCCTGAAGAGGGACGGTCATAAAGCCACGACGCGCAACCGGTACAGCACCGCCATTGATTTGAGGGTAAGCGGCCAGACCTGTGTAAGAGACAGCACGGCCGGGAAAGGTACGCACCAGAAACCCTATGATATCAGCTGAGGTATCACCTGATGCGAGCGGCGTAATTTTACCGGCGGTTGTGTATTTGACCGGGCGGCCAAAGCCGTATGTTGACCAGTCTATCGTGCTGTCGAGGGTTTCATTGACAATATCGCCAGGTCCAGGCTCACGGGATAATCCGCCAGCGTAGCCTGTGTCCATTCTTTTGAGATAAGCAACCATGAGAGTTCGCCTTATTTATTCCGACCCCAAAACGCGCGGTTACGGGCGTTCATTTCTGCGGCTGGATTGCTATGGGTGTGTGAGTGAGAGGGTGTGTATGCGGACTGCGGCATTACGCTGCTTCGGTTTGTATTCGCGATCGCATCACCCGCGGCACGGAACGCCACAAACACAGCATCTGCAGTCATATTGCGGACAGGCTGAGCGCCAACATAGCGACGCACGACAGAAGCATGTGGGCCACGTAACGCACTTTCGAGTGCAGCAACACGGATATTCTTCACAGCAGAACGCTGCTCTTTTCGTGATGCGCTGGTATCAACGGTACCGTGGCGCATACCCGGAGCAATGATTTCGGCAACCTGAATTGCGTTCAGGCGTACTGCTGAGAAAGCGGCATCGCCGGTAGGAACGCGTTTGCCTTCCTCGGTCAGGCATTCCGCTTCATCTTCCGTTTCTTCGACGGCTTTCAGGTCATCTTTACGCTGATCTGCCCGTGCAGCACCAACTGCTTCATCAGTCCTGTCCTGCTCTGTCTGCTCATCATCCGTTGTTTTTGGAGTGAGCACGTCAACCAGAGCTGTGACTTTATTGCCAAGATCGTGGATGGCGTCGAGGACCTCAGTATGGCGTTTTTGATCGTCCTGTTCGACTGTGGCAACCTGCTCATCGCCCGTGTTCGCGATGGTTGGCTCCACACGTTCTGGCATCTCATCGGCACCTTCACGGATTGCTTCTTCAATACCATCAGCATCATTTGTCGTAATGGCGTTCAGTAAACGAGCGCCCCATGTTTTTTTTCTGAAAGCCACGTCTGGCTCCTTTTGTTCGTCACCAATTCTGACGCCTCGGCCACCACGGCCTCGTTCAACAATCGCCAGATGGTTTCCTGTAATTGTGGATTGTTTGTAGTGGCCGGGCATACCTTCGATGGGCTCGTAATCCGCGTCATATCCCGGAGAAACTTCGCGGATTCCCTTTTTCTCAATGGCGTCCAGACCTTCGCGGCCTTTAACGATAACGTCAGCCAGCAGGTAGTCAGACAGAGTTCCATCGCCACGGCGTATGTTTCTGATGGTTCCCTGGTCATAGGCTGCGCGGTTATCAGGATTCAGAAAGTCGGGCGGGTGCCCCACTGTAACCGGGGCTGATTCAAAGCTTGTTATTGTGGGCTCAGAAAACAGTGTTCCATTGTCACGATGGACAATTATGACACCATCAGGAGAGGTTATCGGGTCGCCGTTTGTATCGGGTGACCCGGCAAACTCTGACTGATCATAAAGCATCGTTCCGGTACGGGCGAAGGGCACATCACGGCAGAGCAATGAGCCATCAGCTAACCGCTCGCGGGTATTTCCTTCTTTGCTGATCGTGAAAACATCGTTCAGTTTGCCGATGGTTTTATCAACAGTACGCATTGTTTGCCTTAGTCGAATACAGGCATCGTGAAACACCTGCAGTTAGGGACACACCCTGCGTGCCCGGTCAGATTATCCAGTGTTGGAGGCTCGTCCCATGCGACGAAGCGACCATTCATTTCGCGATGTGAGCGTCTTGTTCGTTTGTCCCGGTGTGCCCGCCAGGTGTAACCAGATGAGCCATTCATCTGCGCGCGAACCTGAGTGAGTGTAGCGGCACAGCGGCTGCTCTCGGTTCGTGCAATGAGAGTTGCCCGACTTTCAGTGACCTCAGAAGTCCGTAAAATTTCCTGCCTGAGTGCGTCGTATCTGTTGCCATTACTGAGTGCTTCAGTGGCAATTCTCTGCACGCGCTGAGCGGCTTCAATCGGAAGTGATTTAATCAGAAGCACCTGGTATTGCTGCAGGTCTCTGATTGCGGCTCCCGTATCAGTATTTGCAATTTCATGGGCCAGCTCACGACCAATGACCTGCGCATATGATTTCCATTGCCGCGAATTGATGCGGTTTGCGCTTTTCAGCATCCTTCCTGAGACAACGTTAGCCCATGGCTCTATAGCTTCAGCATATTTACTGAGGGCATCCTGCAATGGCTCAGGGTTGTAGATGACAGCATCAGCACCCATCGTTTTAGTCAGGTCGCCTATATTGCGGGCAATTTTTCTGAGCATCCGCTCATATTCGCCGGCCTGACTTTTCCGTGCCTGAAACACAGCCTGATTATCGTAATCCATTGAGGCTTACTCACTGTCAGGAGTAATGACCTCCTTCGTTAAATCTCTCTCAGGAACGCGGTGTATTGTTAGTCCGGAGAGAGGCATGCCTATTCCCTGATCATCAAACTCACTGGAGGATGGTGGAGCGGGGTCCGCCTCCTCGATCATTTGCTCGGTGATTGTGTTCCACGCTCCGTCCACATCCGACCCGGATTTAAGTTCCTGCAGGGCCGTTCTCTGGCTGATCAATTCGCTTTCAAAGGCGCTGATGACTGATGTCGTCCGGGTTGAAGCAATATTTGCTTTCTGTTCGTCATTCATTTCCCATAGTGACTTAAACCTGAAATTGAGTGCCTCTGGAGGTGGTTTTCCAAAGAGTGACCGGTAAAGCATATCCACGATCAGATGAACGACAGGACGTGCCTGTTCGCGTTTCTGGCTGATACCCTCCTGATACTGACGGATATCACTGTCTCCGGTAGAAAAACCTGCGGGAGACTGTCCCATCAGCCGTGTCATTGGTATCTGGACTGAGCCTGAGACCTGCTGAGCGAACTGCATCAGAATATCGTTTAATCCTGAGAACGAGTAAACGAGCGCCTGAAAGTCATCTTCCTTGTCGATAACAGACATTCCTTCATTCGACTGGAATTGTCTGATGTTATCAATCTGGGCGAATATCCCACGCTTGGCAGCATCGTTCATGCCGCCCATAACTTCTTTATACCCGGCAATTTTCATCACACGCAGGTGTGCTTTATACACAAGCTGTGATGCGCCTACGGTACCGCTGTCGAATGCAGTCAGTGCATCAAAAATACGTTCGACAATCGACATGCCGAAGCTATTTTCATACTGTCTCTGGTATATGGGCAGACGCACGCCATCCATGCGTATAACACGAGTATAATGAACGCTGAGACCAGAGAAAGGCCAGTCACCTGGGGCAATCTGGTAGAATTCAGGTTTGCCAATGTCAGGCCCCAGTTCTTTAACCAGTCTTGTGTAGTCCGGTATCGCGACCCACCGGTCCATGGCGTAAATGCCTCTGAACTGATTTTCGCCTATACTGTCTACATTCAGCGGGTCAGAAACGTTCTGCCCGTCGATCATAATGATGCCGAGACCACCACCGAAAAGACGTGCCCATTTCACAACATCTGAGAATGCCTGCCAGATGCCCAGTCGTGAAATTTCTGCCTGAAGACGCTCATCTTCCTGAGAATCTGACAGCCCGGTTATATCAATTCCTGCGCGGGTCATATCCTCAGCAACGCAGTCAACAGCGTTCCCGATAATCCATGAACCACGTTAGGCAGCTTCCAGCTGAGTACGATTTCTTGTCCAGTAGGTGAAGGCATAGCCACCGGCTGAGGCAAGGTTATCCATCCCACGACCAGTCCGGGTTGCGGGGTTTACATAGCCGTCAAATGTCCGAACGCGAGCCGGGACGCGATATTTTGGTTTAGTCGTCACTCGGCTAATCTTTCGTAAATACTGGTCCAGTTGTTTTCGTTTACGAGGCGGTCAAAAGCTCCGGCTGCGGCATCGACCTGGTCATCATGAGCCCCGGCGGGGAATGATGTGAGTTCATCAATAAATGTCCTGTTCCATGGA
This sequence comes from Acetobacter sp. DsW_059, assembly GCF_002153695.1. Lineage (NCBI taxonomy): Bacteria > Pseudomonadati > Pseudomonadota > Alphaproteobacteria > Acetobacterales > Acetobacteraceae > Acetobacter > Acetobacter sp. DsW_059. The sequence goes on along the minus strand of NZ_JOPI01000070.1, from coordinate 200 downwards.
GCTTTAACCAGGAAGACATTCCCTGCGTTTACCTGCGAGGCAAAAGGAGCGGCACGAGTTGCCTTATCTCCTGTTTCACGAACAGCCTTGACGCGGTATCCCGCCAGCTTTCGTATCAGATACTCTGCCTGAGATTTTCCTGCCTGCCCCGGGTCCTGTGGAAGGATAATTTCAATCTGAGGGCCGTCCTGTGATGCCGT
>NZ_JOPI01000069.1:0-494 GCF_002153695.1 Acetobacter sp. DsW_059 | reverse complement strand
GTCGCCTGAGGGCAGATCGGGGCTAAGTGTTGATGGAAAAATGTGTTGGTCTGGTCAGGTTCAGCACAGAGGTGACCAGTCAGCCACCTCCTGAAGTCCTTTTTCAAAGCCCCGCAAAAGCTGCCGGAGCAGCAACACATGACCGTCCAGCGGGCGGCCGAAGGGCATCGTGCTGGCAAGACCGTGATCCCGTGCGGCCAGAAGAGCCGGTAGCAGCACGTCGTGCATTTGCAGCCAGACATCGACAAGCCGGTCAAACCCAGGATCAGAGGGAGAAAAATGTTGGGTAGTCATGAGGCAAGAACCTTACTGGTCCCGTTCCAGAAGACACCGATCGGCATCGGCACACTTTGCAGCGCCCGATGACCGATAGGGTATTGAGGAACGGGGGGGATTGAAGGATTTTGAAAAGAAGCGCCTGAGCGGCGGCTGTCAGTCGTTGTGCGACAGAGAAGCGGGATCGTCACAAAGCCCCAGCTGAGTGAGGCTGGCCC
>NZ_JOPI01000068.1:0-6807 GCF_002153695.1 Acetobacter sp. DsW_059 | reverse complement strand
AGGGGCATCTGCTCCTTCCTGCGGTAACACCAGCGGCTCCGCAAAACAGATTTTCCCGGAGCCGATGTGGTGCAGTTCCAGGGTGCGGTGGAAGGTCCGAATTGTAAAAAGACTCAAAGGTGTCCAGCGAATGTCCTGAACGACAAAATCGAAAAGACTGCCATCCATAAAGGATAGAAGTGGTTTGCACGGGATCCAGCTCACAAGCCGAATGCGAAGTGAGGATACCTGCATATAGCCGGTGCGTGCACGAAAACGCTCAAGCCGATCGGCCCGAGATACGGAAGAAAGCAATGTCATAATGTCTGTCCAGAAAGAACCAAGCGAAAGAGAAGAAAATTCGTGATAGAAAAACCGTCTCTTTACTCAGTGGGATTGAGGGGAGAATTGCCCTCATCAGACCCCATGAAAGCATCAGCGACCTAGCCCGCCCTGCCCTGTCTCTTTTGGTCCCTCTGTTTTGAACGATGCAGATTTTGACCTGTCAAAATCGCGCTGCTCAGCGCGCATCGTTCGACTGCCAAAGGCCATCGTATCCGTCTCATAGAAAATAGCGGTTATCCGCTATTTTTGCCGCGTTTTGCGTATGCCCTGCATACCAAAATGCAGTATCGTGCCTTAGATTTCAGGTTTCTTCGATCGTATCAGAGTTATTTGCACTATGAACCGACTGGACAGAGTTTTTTTGGGTCATTATGACACCAGGATCGATAGATCATGACACTCGGCGTCATGCTGTCATTGGCATTTTATAATAGCGTAGTGACAGCTGGGTTTATGGTGTCATGACGGTGTCATCTTATCGACAGTCCGTACTGTCATGACAGCTTCGTGACTGATTTTATTGAAGGTTTTTCAAATACGCCCGGAAAATAAAGAGCCCCCAATGCCGTACCATCATTGGTTACGCTTACGCATTGTGCCTGTGACGATAATGTTACTCAGCACAAATCATTCAGCGAACATTCTCGCTCCCATTGCGGAACTTCTGCTTACGCCTTCATTTTAGACATTTGAAGCCGTCAAGGGCTTTTCCGAAAGCGGACGTCGTCAGGTGCTTGCGTTGAGGGAAAGAATGTTCGAAATTTGCATGCCTCACGGCCTATGCGTGCAGTTCGTTATGAGCCTGCCAGGCTCAGGACCTATTAATTTATTGAACTGAGCGAGAGATTGTGATTCACAGGCCTATCCTCCATCGATAAACCTGTGAAACACAACAGCCCGACTACTCATGCAAATTACATAAGACCCACTGTTAAAGAAGTCTTCAGCCTCTTCATTTTTAAGGAAAAATACGATAAAAAATTTATAACATTAATCCCGGAGATACCAATGAAACTTAATTCAGGCGCTTTATTACCATTGGCGGCTGTACTGTCGCTAACAGCCTGCGCTCAAACCCCTATGGGACCGACGATGCAGATAATGCCTGCTCCGGGTAAGGATTATAATGTTTTTTTGCAAGAGCAACAATTTTGCAAAAATCAGGCTGAACAGGCTGTAAAAGGACAGGCTGAAAGCCAGAATCATAAAGCTCTTTATGGCGCACTGGCAACGACTATTCTGGGTGCGGGGCTGGGTGCCGCTGCGGGTGGTGGCACTGGTGCAGGCATAGGAGCGGCAGCAGGTGCTGCAGGTGGCGGTGCCGGTGGTGGTGTTTATTCACAGTCTCAGCAAAATGGTATTCAGACACAATATAACAATGCTTACGCGCAGTGTATGGTTGCATATCATAACATTTTACCAGGTTATAATAACCAGCTAACTTCAGCCGGGACTACAACCCACAAATATCATCATACGACACCACACAGAGGAAAATCTGCAACGAAAACAACCAGTCAGCTATCTGTAACACCTGGTGCAGATACAAAACCTGCCGCTGCATCAATTAGTAAATCAAATGCGCCACTTGAGCTTGACTGAGAAAAATCAAAAATCAAGAGTGAGCTTTTTACGGCTCACTCTGTGTTTTTAATTTACCGAAACGCTGGCCTGTGTAGCCCGAATAAAATTATTCAGGTTCGCAAAAGCAGGATTCAGTATTACCCCGCCAAAATAGGTATTTTGCATAACGGGCAAAGGTTGCTGTAGCTGTGTGACAATCTGCAAACGCCCACCTTCAATCCCCCATTTTACAAATGGAGGAACATCTGCGGGAATATTACCCACATTTTGTGGAAGAGCCGTATCAGGTATGGCTTTTAATCGTTTTGTCAGGCCTGTATTATCAAGAGTTAACGCAGCACTCTGCAGCTGTATATTACTCATTGTGCCGGCCAATTGCATCATGAGCATTATGCCTTGCCCTGCCCCACCCTGAGCCAGATTATTAAGCGCCTGAGATGGAACATTCGTCAGCGCAAAAGAGGCGTTCCATCCACCGACCTGAGAAAAATCTGCGCTTGAGATTACCTTCAAGTTCTGACCCGAAAGAGAGTAAGAAACAGAAATATCTCCTTTTAGTGCAGAATATCCCAGAGCTTTAAATGGGCCGCCGTGCAGTTCACCCAGCGTATACTCTGACAAGGAATTAACCGGACACTCAATCCCCTCAGCTTCGATACTGAGAGACTTGGGTACATTAAGTGATGATGACAAACCACTAACAGAGAGACTGCTGATTTTAAGTGGTGCACCACCTTGTCTGAACGCGCCGACACTGACATCAGAAAGAGTAAGAGAACCAAAGGGTGACGCGCTGACTGAACTGTATTTCACAAGGGATGTCAGGCCTGCTTTTTGTAAAAAACCCTGTATTTTTGCATCAGCAATCTGACTGGCTTCGTGGCAGGCAACTTCCCACCCCAGACCACAGACAATAATTATACCAGCGCCTGAAGCCAGAAGAGTTTTACGGTAACGTGCCCAGAAACCAGCTCGTTTCGTCGGGTCAGCCAGCTGTGTTTTAAGATCACTCAGAACATTATCGCTATGCCGTATAACTGTGCTGGCAAGCTTACCAATTTGCTCACCTGCGGCTTTGCCTGTGCTTTTAAGACGAGGACTGTGTTCTGCCAACAGGATACCTGCCTGCTGCATCAGATTACTTACTTCAGGATCTCCATGATCCATAATTGTTCCATCATGCAGCTTTCCTGATGGAACAAGCTCAGACAAAGGAGGAAGCAAAAGGGCAGGATCTGGCTTCCCGTGTGCCAGAGGTGCCTTACTGCATGTACCTGGCTTCATAATCGACCCTCAGGAAGAAGAAGAATTGGTTGTATGCTCACGCTGCCATGCCAGTTCATCACGGATCATGAAAATAACCAGCGTGAGTTCACTTGAAACACGGGCCAGGACAATACCTACAAGGGCTACAACCCCGCCAGCAATCAGACCTGCAATCAGGCCGCCGATAGCTGCCAGAGCGCTGGAGGACCCAGAAGCCTGTGCAGCGGCAATACAACTTATCAGAATTGAGAGAAAGGTAGCAAAGCCACTGAGCAGGCAGAAGAACACACCCACATAAAAGAAAAATTTGATGAATTTTGGCGTAATCAGAGTATCAAAGGTCAGAAGAGATTTCATAGTATGCTTCCAGATCAGTCATCATTCATAACAGGGGCCTCATGCTTGTAAGAGCACGAGGTTTACTAATTTTTCTCAGGGCACATTTTGCGCCTTAAGAGCAGCTTCAAGGGTCTGCAGGTTGCCAGCATCTTTACACTGCTCTTCCTTACATGCATGTTCAGCCTGAACAATCATTTCAGCTGAAGGGAAATCGCCACCAGGCACACTAACCTGCCCCTGTACAACGTACCATGTATTACTGGTAAAAGAGGGCTGGTTTTTTGCTATCGTAAGATTTAATTTGCCGGGCCATTGTGTTTCAACCTTGTCACGGCCGCTGCCGTCAGTATGAACCAGAAGAATGGCATCAACAGACTTGCCAGACACAGCTGCACGCTGGCGTACTAAACGTATTGTGCTTAAATCAGGCAGACCAAAATTCCTGTTGTTTTGCCCGACCCACATTGCCAGCCTCTGAGAGTAGCTGGCATTTTGTAGCTGAAGTTGCATCTGACGCAGGTTTTCCGCACGCTTTGCTGCTTCTTCCCTGGCAACAGCGACAGCTTTTTCAGCTAGCTGCTCTTTTCTTATCGCTGTCAGAGCATTTTCGCTAATGTCAGCAAGAAGTGTTTTCTTCTCCGGACCAGAAAAAATCTGAACCTGGTTCAGTTCAGCAGGTATAGGGTCATATGTCTCATCATTTAACCTGCTCATTGCAGCTTCGTTTACATGTAATGAAAGTGAGACGAAAACGTCCCGGTTGATATACCCAAAACGTGTACGCTGTTTAAGGAACTGTTCAGCATTAGCAGCGCTCATCGGAATGCGAAAAATCTGCTGTTTGTCAGGAAGATGCAGAGTCACCCGACCAGGGAGGCGGGCTGGCGAAAGGTTACAGTCACTGCTAACTGACAGCAGATCACCATTGAGCTCAACAGGAAAATCGGAGCGTGAAAAATCATACTCACCGAGACGCAGGTTAAGTTCCACCCTGATGACACCTGGCTTAATCTGACTACTAAGTTGTGCAAGGTCAGATTTCGCTCTGGCATCTATTTCGTGCACCCGAAATTCATTGCCTTGTGCCGCAAAAAAATCATGACGCAAATAGTGCTGAGCCCAGCAGGCCTGTACAGCATCATTATCAAGCAGAGATGCATTCTGACGGACTATTTGTGCCAGAAAACCCATATAACCTTCCGGTATAATGACTGCGGGAGCTGTCGCCGGAGTGGTAACTTCTGGTGAAGCATCATTAGGAAGAGAGGGTTGTAATGCAGGAGCACTAATTTGTGCAGAGGTTGGTACAACTTCAGTAAATTGCCAGCCTGTACTACGTAATGCCTGTAACTGCCTGATCTCTGAACCATTTTTTAAAACAGAAATATTCACCGTGCTGACATCAGCACACTGATTGTTGCCTGATAGTTTACCACCAAGTGCATTTGCGAGATGGATCTGTGCTTCGGGTGTATCAATATCCTGACTTTGCGGGGTGATCTGCATTAGCAGATGCAGCATACCAGCAGAGCATTGTGATGATGAGTCAGCAAAGTCAATTTCGACATTATGATGCCTTGAATGGGCAAATATTGCTGTTTCAGCCCTACTCTGATGCCAAAGGGCAGGCATGCAGGCAATACTGGCGCAAAGAACGTGGCGCCACATGACGGCAGACCTGACGAAAACGGGCATCTTTTACTCCACACTTATCAGAAACATAGAATTTTCAATCTAAAAACATAGGTTATTTTAACTGGGTATAATCGCTGTCATGGCGGAATAGTATATTGCTCAAGGTCTGTTTATCCCATTCAGATTGGTAAAAGGCGTGAGTACTCAGTAATAAATATGGTGACACAGATATTGTTTCATTGCTTGTGACTGTTTTGAAGCCAGACGCAAGCATAAAATGCCTTTTATTAACAAATAGTAATAAAAATATTTCATATTTTACAGCATCAAAACAGGCTTTATCTCCATATGTCCTAAACCATGCTATCCATGATTTTAAAAAAAGGAAACTCAGCTCCTGAGTTATGAGAGGAGACCTATGACCACAAGACACTTTGACATTATATCGTCTGAGTAAGCGACAGTGAGAATGTAATTATCAGGCTTACAAGAAAGCGGTGAGATGGAGGGATCGAAAAACCTTTAACTGACTGTTCTTGGTCCTGATTTCAGGTTTTTGCCATGTTGATTTCTGGTTTCTTATCCTGATTTTCGCTCTGCGTTTTGAGCAGAGCGAGGGTTTCGTGCTCTGGGTTGCTACGCGGTGGCGTTTATCCGCTCCAGGAAGAGAAAGCGGCGCATATTATAGACGATATTGGCGAGCCCGATCCTCATGGTGGCCCGGGTAATACCGACAGTTCGGACGAACAGCCCTGTCTGTGACTTCTGGTCAGCAAAGACGTGCTCGACACGGGATCGGATCACCGACTTCCCTGCATTAGATCGCTGGATATGCCGGGGCATAGGCTTGAGATGCGGCTTTTTGCAATGAACTTTGGAGACAAAGCCCTGCTTTTCCATGAAGTCTTCATTGGCTTTGGAGCGATAAGCAGTGTCTGCTCAGACGCTTGAGGCCGTATTGGTTTTATCCAGCAGCCCCTCTCTCAATCGCGCGCCATCACTGGCGGCGGCGTCCGTCGTCTTCCATTTCCGGATGAACCGGTATTTCCGGTCGATGGAAACATGCGATTTATAGCCAAAGAATGGGATGGCGAGATCATTGGATGGCATGGTTCCATCGTCCTGCCGTTTTGCCTTCGTGAACTTCAGCGTCCATCGTGCATGCCTGTCCTTGTGCGACAGTTTGGATGGCTTGTCCTGCCAGTCTTCAGGAATAAGCCCTGCTCGCAGATCCGCTTTCTCTGCGTTTGTATTGCGCTGCTTCGGAGCCGCTACGAGCGTGGCATCCAGGATCTGACCTGACATCGGCAGATAACCAGCGCTGCGCAGGGTCGCATCAAAGCGCTCAAACAGTCTTTCAATGGCCCCCGCCTGTGTCAGGCGTTCACGAAACAGCCAGACCGTTTTGGCATCAGGAACACGATCTGAAAGCCCCAGCCCAAGGAAACGCATAAAGGAGAGGCGATCGTTGATGAGATACTCCGTCCGCTCATCAGACAAATTGTTGAGCGTCTGGATCACCAGGATCTTGAACATCAGCACCGGATCAAATGGCGGTCGTCCGCCTTTACTCCCGTCTGAATAGGCCAAAGCCTGCCCTAGGCTCAGGACCTGTTAATTTATTGAACTGAGCGAGAGATTGTGATTCACAGGCTTACC
>NZ_JOPI01000067.1:0-14625 GCF_002153695.1 Acetobacter sp. DsW_059 | reverse complement strand
ATCGGTAAGCCTGTGAATCACAATCTCTCGCTCAGTTCAATAAATTAATAGGTCCTGAGCCTAGGGCTGAGAATAACTCCAGTCCTTCTGCCGCGTCCACGAGCTGCCAATGATCGGATCGTTTATCTCATGAGACGCTGCCTCTTAGCCCCCCCTGGCAATGGCCATCTTTCTGCCTTCGGCTTACGCACAAAGCGACAAAGCAGCCATTACGCAGGCTTACTGGCGTACAAGTGAACAGGCGCGTCCTGTCACGCTCTCAGACACTGAAGTCCTCAAAGCTACTCCCGACCTCAAGCGAGCAGGAGAAGGCTATCGTGACATGTGCGATACGTCCGTCACGCCCAAAATCCTGCTTCTGGATGTCGGTGGAATTCTGGGGACGGTCAGTGTGGTGATTGAGGAAGACTCTTTCTGCTTTGGCGGCGATGGTGCGCAATACACGGTCCTCGACAAAGGTCATCGCGTTTTATGGCATAATTCTGCTGCCGGCATCGCAACCCTTGAAAGCCGTCATGCCAGTGTCTGGGACCTCATTTTTGCAGGACCGGGCATGAAAGTTCCGATCTGGATCTGGAAAGCTGCCGAACACCGTTTTGTCCTCCACACTGTGGTTGACACGGAATAAGGCGACAGGTCGCGGAAAAGAAAAATATCGATTTTGAGCAGATCCGTTCGCGTCTCAACTCATTCTGGCGGGCAACGCGGGTGGAGAACACTCTTTCCGATACCTCGCCAGAAGATGCGACCATAAAAATTTCGGTCACCAAACACGACGAAACGCATTAACAATGAGCCCGCTTCAAAAACGAGGCGGGCTCATTGTTTTTAGCATCCTCTGCCTTTGTCTTGCAGAAGTCGAAGTAAAGCTATGGCAGGTCCGAGCTGAAACATCCTGTGCGTGAGAGTTGCGATAAACGACACGCTTTGACCGAACTGACCCGATCTTGGTCGCTAAAGATGTTGGTGTTCATCATATAAGTATGTTCCTGGTTGTGTGAATTTGACGCGGAAATCCATCTATCGCCGCGCGCGCGCTCTCATTGTCATCCGGGCATAAGCCGCCTGGAATGCCTCTTCGCAAATGGCAGCCAGCCAGTCGGGATGGGCCATCATATCGAGCCAGATGATACGTAGCAGAGGGCGATCCGGTTCACTGAACCAGCGTTCCTTAAGCGCCAGACGTTCCAGGGAATGCTCCTCGACATCCGTCTGGCATTCGCGATCTGATCCCAGCATGCCCATGACTTCGAGATAAACCAGAGGCGTGTCATCACCCGGAGCGCAGATCCCAAAATCGCTACGCAGAAACCGTCTTTCTTCGAGAAAAGGATGACAGCACAGATCAAGGTTGTTGGGTTGCAGGCGCCTGAGGGTCTCCCAGACGATACGTTCAGGGTTTGACTCCAGCTCGGTGCCGTCAGAAGCGACGTGGCTGCCTTCGGGCAAACGGGGGTAGCGACATGCCAGTGCCCTCAACAAGCGCCCCCAGTCTCCGGCATTTCGGGCAAGCTGAGCCAAATGATGTGCACGCGGGCCGCAATACTGCATCATTGGTGAAACCGGAGGTGCGCCCAGTTGCTCGGTCAGGTCTGCCATGACGCGCAGGTCCTGCGGGGTCGCGTCCCACATTGAGGTGCGGTGGGGCCGGCGGGATGCATATCCGTGCATCCGGGTGCGTGAAGAAAATTGTCTCATTGTCAAAGATCCTTTGCGCCCCGGTCGCCTGAGGGCAGATCGGGGCTAAGTGTTGATGGAAAAATGTGTTGGTCTGGTCAGGTTCAGAACAGAGGTGACCGGTCAGCCACCTCCTGAAGTCCTTTTTCAAAGCCCCGCAAAAGCTGCAGCAGCAGCAGCACATGACCATCCAGCGGGCGGCCGAAGGGCATCGTGCTGGCAAGACCATGATCCCGTGCGGCCAAAAGGGCCGGTAGCAGCACGTCGTGCATTTGCAGCCAGACATCGACAAGCCGGTCAAACCCAGGATCAGAGCGAGAAAAATGTTGGGTAGTCATGAGGCAAGAACCTTACTGGTCCCGTTCCAGCAGACACTGATCGGCATCGGCACACTTTGCAGCGCCCGATGACCGATAGGGTATTGAGGAACGGGGGAAATTGAAGGATTTTGAAAAGAAGCGCCTTAGCGGCGAATGTCAGTCGTTGTGCGACAGAGAAGCGGGATCGTCACAAAGCCCCAGCTGAGTGAGGCTGGCCCGCAGGTTGTAGCCAGGGGCACAGTCGGTCGCGAACCAGAAAGGATCGACAGCAAGACCATTGATGACAGGGGCAGGTCCGACGTCAGTCGAAGAAGAAAGACCCAACAGATCAATGGGATTCAGCAGCCGAAGCAACGCAGACAGCAGCATCCAGTCCCGATCTGCCGCTGAGAGACCGATCAGATCCTCAGGCTCCAGTCCTTCATAGAGGTTCTTCACAGCCGCATGCAGCACCAGACTCATCGGTGTATGGAACATCAGATCAGGCCAGAATTCGCTCGCACTGCGATAAAGGCACAGATTGGGTAAAGCGAGAGCTGTATCGCAGGGTATGAGCCAGCGACGCAGGAAATGCAGGTTGTATCCCGCAACGGCCTGAGGGGCATCTGCTCCTTCCTGCGGTAACACCAGCGGCTCCGCAAAACAGATTTTCCCGGAGCCGCTGTGGTGCAGTTCCAGGGTGCGATGGAAGGTCTGAATTGTAAAAAGACTCAAAGGTGTCCAGAGAATGTCCTGAACGACAAAATCGAAAAGACTGCCATCCATAAAGGACAGGAGTGGTTTGCACGGGATCCAGCTCACAAGCCGAATGCGAAGTGAGGATACCTGCATATAGCCGGTGCGTGCACGAAAGCGCTCAAGCCGATCGGCCTGAGATACGGAAGAAAGCAATGTCATGATGTCTGTCCTTTAAAAGCAGGAAGAGACGAGGCAGCCGACATAGTGTCCGGCGTACCACTCCTCTTTATGGGATGGAAGGGAGCAACCCTTCCGCTTTCCGGAGCACTCAAAAAAGAACAGAAAGCGGCTAACCAAAGAGAATATGCACTTTTGCAGGCAGTCCCTGACAAGACGCTGCTTCTTCTGGCGTCACTATGATATCTTTGGTTTTCTTAATGAAATGCGCACCAGGGGTGCCTTGGTCTGTAGTCATTTTTATGCAGGATTTCTGTCACGGATCTGATGCGCACAGGAAGCGTTTCTGTAACACCTATGATCCGGGTTTCAGCGCCGATTTTCGTCAGTTGAAGCTGACGGGAAGAAAGACCTGTTTTGGGGAGACGGGTGATCGTGTCGGATCCGGAGAATTCTGTAGTTCACATGAATAAAAGACTATTTTCACAGAAAATGTCATAGGGTTTTGTATCAGACGATCATCAGATTCCATTTTAGTTTTCTGGTAACGATCGCTGGGGATATGCAGGACATCTATCCGCTCTGGTGCAGACCGTGCGCTGGCGCAGCACGCAGTCATGGATATTGGACGACACATGTTACGGGAGGCTGCAATGACCAGGAAGGCCAACGATGATATCCGGACTCTGATCCGCAGCGCCCGTCGTGCATCTGGACGAAATACGCTGGCATTTTTTATGAAAGATCATTTTTCCGATCTCCAGAAAGAGATCGGAAACCGGGCGGACTGGCGTATGCTGACAGAATTTTTTATCTCCCGCGGGCTAAAGGATGCCTCTGGCCAGAGTCCGTCACCGGATACCGCACGTCAGACCTGGTATCGCCTGCGCCGCAGGCTTGCACACGAAAAGCATACCATCCGCGAGGCTGTATCGCCGAGAGTGCGGTTCCCTGACGCTGGCGCGCTTCAAACTGTTACAAGCCCGGCGCAATCGTTTTCAGCGTCAGGTCGTCCGGCTGGCAACTCTGCCACCAGCCATGCTGCACCCCGCCCGGACGCGGCGATCACCGGCAGTTCCCGTTCCGCAGAAGACAAACTGCGGAAAGCACAGGAAAGGATTCGTGCGGGAACACTGAGTCTGCCACCCCGGATCGGACCGGTCGGCTCTGATCGGTAATACATCACAGCGATGTGAAGTTTGTTTCGATAATTTTTCCCATATCTAATCAGTCCCATTCCTGGCACAATGAGACATGAGCTGGCACATACAGAAACAGAAGTATAAAATTCATCATTTCATTTTCATTTCGATTTTATATTGTATTGTATAATATAGTTATTGATTATTTTTTGTGTTTCATGATGTTTGTGCAGACAGATCACAAGACACGAAAGAACACTTTCATGGAATCTGATGCGCTGCACGATACTGATAACAGCAGGTTATCTTATGACGAAAATCAAACTGTCGAAACAGGTCAGATTTTCCTCTTCCCGACAGGGCGCGGCAACAGAGGAAAAAGCTTCTTCACACGCTGGGCGGTCGAAGAAGCCCGAAATGCGGGACGAGAAGTGATTGTCGCAGACGGAGACTGCACGAATCAGACACTCGCAACGTATTTTCAGGATGCATATTCACCACCGTCGGCCGATCAGGTTTCGATTACGAAATGGTTTGAGGGGCTGGTGCAAAAACAAATTGAAACACGAAAATCACTGATTGTCGACTTCGGAGCGGGCGATCGGACGCTCAAGCACGTAGCGCATGAATTATCTCTTGTCTCTTTCCTGCAAAATCTTGGGGTACAACCCGTCGCCATCCATTTCGTCGGACCGGATACGGATGATCTCGCATATTTACAATCGTTCGAAACCGACAAGCTGTTTGCCCCCGATGCAACAATTATCGTTTTCAATCAGTTCTGTGTTCCACCACACATACCACAGGCGACGGCATTTTCTGACTCGATCGAAAAAAGCGACATCATACGACAGATTCTCGATCGTGGTAGTCAGATCGTAGTTATGCCGACATTGGGATGCGCACATGAAATCGAACGCCGCAGGCTCAGCTTCATGAGAGCTATCGATGGCAAAACAAAAGATAACCTGCCTCCCCTTGGCCTGATCGATCGGCAAAGAACAAGGATGTGGCGGGACAATATGAAAAAAGCATTTTCGGAAGTGCAGCACTGGCTTCCATAAGGTGCGGAAAGGAGAACATGGATATGCCCGTTTCTACCTCTCCTTTCATGACGGAGAATGATGAAACATCGCAGACAGGACAGTCACTGATTGAAGTGGCACGTCACCACGGAATGCGGGACGATGATCCTGTTATGCCACTCATTGTTGCGTGGCAGGCTTCGCTCGAAGCACTGCGCAATCAACAGAGCCATCTCGGTGAACTTTATATCAAGGCAGAAAATGAAATAACGTATGCATTGCATAAAAGAATTGAATTTTCTGAGAAGGAGACCGAGCGGCTGAACACTCTCGCAGCGACACTTCAGGTCAAAATGGTTTCAGATATCGGCAATATAATCGCAAGAGAAAGTGAAAGTGCATTAACAAAACGGGTAAAACTCATTGAAGCCCGGACTATCTGCATTCTTGTAGCGACGTTGCTCATCGGAGTCATTGCGACTTACTCAATAGGCCACTGGCACGGATATAATGCTGGTGCTGCGGATAAAGCGCACGAAGCCGAACTCACACTCACTGAATTTCGATCCACCGCAACAGATGCTGCAAAACTGTTTTTCGGACGGCCAAAGGAGCTGGAGTTATGGGCGCAGATTATCCGTCTCAATCGGCTGGGTGATACGCATAGTCTTGATAATTGCTATAAGAATACATTTTTTAATTTTGGTGGTTTTGCGGATCAACTGGGATGCTGGCTTCCTGTCAGGATCCCGGTTCCACAGGGCCATCCGCCAGATATGACGATCCCGCTACTGGCACCGAAAGGACCACCGTCTTCAGAGGCGATCTGGCGATGAAAACTGAGAAGAATCAACTTCAGGTTCTTGTTGAGAGTTTGCGTGCGATAAGCGAAACACAGGAACTTCACGGAAAGATGCTCGTCGCTCTGGTGCATGCTCTGGACGGCCCCGGAACCGGAGAAAGTGAGCTTCTCACAGTTCTCAAAGATATTTCAGTTACATTGAGATATCAATGTCAAAGTGTAGAAGCACTCAATGACCGACTGACAAATTTACCCGCGCTGATGATGCACACTCTTGAAGCCGAGCTGCCCGGCATTCTGGATGAAGGGCCGTAGCGGTGCTGACGTATCGCACCGGTGTCGCGGGCGGGCCTTCTGCCGCTGTGTTTATGGCGGATCATCTTCTGGAGCAGACTGTCCCGGCTTCGCAGGCGGCCCTTGCGCGTTACTATAACCAGACTCCTTCTGCTGAAAAGAATGATGTTTCTACAGCTGAAATCGGAAACGACATCGAACCCGACATGCTGAGCCTTCTGGGCCTGACGCCTGGTCGTGCTGTCAGACGCGACGGGATCGCCTGCCTTCTGGCGGGCCTGCGTGCGGATGGAAAGCCTGTCGAGGGCAAACAGATTCAGGCAGGCAGCAGAAGTATTGCGGAGAGCCTTGGATTTTCCGGTGAGGACTGGCCGGATGAAAAATGTCTCCGACAGGCATCGGATCTGCTTTGTGGCTCCGGCGACGATTTTATCTCTGGCATGCAAAGCCAGAGCAGAAGAGCAGCAGAACGTCTTTTCAGTCTGTATGGTATTCCTGCCGGATGTCAGCCTGATGCAACGCTTTTCGTCCGGCTGGCAGCGGGCAGGAGCTTTGACGGTAAGCCACTCGACAGACGCAGTTTCCTGGACGCTGTCACCGCCTCGAAAGCAAGGATCGGTTATATTGATCTGACGTGGTCTGCCGACAAGTCCGTTTCACTCGCCTGGGCTTTTGCCCGGACTCAGGCCGAACGGGCCATGATTCTGCAGGCTCACCGTGATGCCGTGGATACCGTCATGCGACAGGTGCGCCATGAAATCGGTCGTGCCCGCAAGGGCAAGGCTGGCAAAAAGGGCTATGAGGCCGGACAGATCGGCTGGTTGCGCTTCGATCATTTCACAAGTCGCCCGACCGTTGAGCTGCCCGATGTTGATGCAGTATCCGGGGAGTCCTTTACGCGCCGCTTTACCCTTCGCGTGCCGGGAGACCCGCAGCTTCATACTCATACGGTCGTTCCCAACGTCGTACTCACCGAAAGCGGCCGTGTCGGCGGACTGGATCTCAAACGACTTTCAGGGCGGGTCAAGGAACTCGGGGCACTGTATCAGGCTTTTCTTGCGCAAAATCTGCGGGCGCTTGGTGCGGAAGTCGAACTCGATCGCAAAACGGGAGCCGCACGTCTGATGGTGGTTCCGGAAACTGTCCGTGAGGCATTTTCAAAGCGTACACAGGGCGGACTTTTCGCCGCTCGTACTTATGCAAAGGCCCAGGGTCTCGACTGGGAATCCCTTGATGAGTCCCGCCGTATCGCCCTGCTGAAACAGGGGACGCAGGGTGATCCGCGTCAGGTCAAACAGGATGATCTTGCTGATTTTGAAGTGTGGCAACGTCAGGCTGACGCGCTCGGCTGGACAGTACCGCTTTTCGTGGGGAAAGCCGGCCGGTCCGCAACACAGGCATCCGTAGCACATGAGCATGTGGAGGCAGCGTTCGCTCTGACCTGCGATCTGCTTGCGGAACGGTTCCGGCAGAAAGCCGTGCTGGAAGAAAGTGATGCCCGCATCTGCGCGGTGCGAGCACTGGTCGAAACCGGTATCCGGGACGCTGGCGATGTCGATGCCGTGCTTTCCATGCTGGCAGCACGTCGTTTCCGGCATGACGGGGCGGAGACATCCCTGATCTGGGTGGAGGACACCGACCCTGTGGGAGAGAGACGTCTGCGTGTCACAACACAACTCCATGTCGATCGTGAAAATGACCTGATCCGACTGGCGCGTCAGGCAGCGTCCGACCGGAGCGGGGCATTATCTGCCGGACAGATCGAGGCAGGCATCGCCGCGACGGGTCTGGATTTCAATGGGGAGCACGGGGAAAGCCAGCGTCGCGCCATGCACGCTCTGGGAGCAGAGGGTCGGCTGTCGGTTCTGGTCGGCGTCGCGGGCTCTGGCAAAACCACGCTGCTCAGACCTCTCGTGCAGGCCTGGCATCAGGCGGGTCGCACAATCTGGGGCACGGCGGTAGCCTGGCGTCAGGCGGAAGATCTGGCTGGTGCGGGGATCGACCGGGAGAATCTCCGTGCAACACATCCTCTTTTAAAAGACATCCAGGAAGGCAGGATTACTCTGGATGCCGCCAGCGTGGTCGTTCTTGACGAGCTGAGCCTGCTCAGTACGACCCAGCTTCTGGATCTGTTGCGTGCCCGCGGTGAAACTGGCTTTCGTCTCGTGATGATTGGCGATCCCCTGCAATGTCAGGCGGTGGAGGCCGGACCCGTTGTTGATCTGCTTCGGCGTGCTCTTGGCGCTGACGCCTTGCCGGAACTGCTCACAAGCGTCCGCCAGCAGAGTGAACGCGAGCGGACCACAGCTCTCATGCTGCGCGACGGCAATACACGGGAGGCCCTGCAGAGGAAATGGGCCGATCAGACACTTCTGATGGCATCGGGAGACAGTGGAACAGTCATGTCCCGCATCGCGGATCTCTGGCTGGAGCGCTATCAGTCCGGTCGGGCACGACAGAATTTCTCACTAACGGTCAGCGCGCCGACCAATGCAGAGGCACGGAATCTTGCGCGCGTCATTCGGGAGCGTCGCCGCCAGATGGGTGAAATTGGTGAGGATGCCACCGTGGTTGAGGCGGTCGATCAGCACGGCGTTACATATGACATGACACTGGCTGTGGGAGACCGCGTCAGACTGTTTGCCCGCACAAACTGTCATCGCACCGATGGGAAGCGGGGGATCCTTGGAAATAACGGTAGTGTACTGAGAGTTATCGCGATTGATTCTGATGGCATCAGTTTACGTAACGGTCAGGGTACGGAAGGTTTCGTGACATGGAAGACCCTGGCTGCTCCAGACAGCGGCCGTATCCGCCTTGGTTATGGAGATGTGCTCTCCATTGATGCCACCCAGGGTTTGACGAGCACCGAACATATTGAGGCTATGCCGTGCGGTTCAAAGGCTATAGATGCCCATCGTGCTTATACACAGGGAAGCCGGCATCGGGAGCGGACCTGGCTGGTCACCTCGGAAGGGGCGGAGCGCCGGGAGATCGCCGGTCGTCGCCCACTGGGAGATTCGCGACCCATCAGGCAGGCCGATATTCTTGACAACATGGCGCGCAATATGAAGCGACGGGATAAAAGATCATCCGCCCTCGGACTGCTTGATAGCGTGCGTGAGGTGCGCCAGCAGACCCTTCGCGATTTTCAGGGAGCAATGCTGTCAGTTGAACGGCGCAGCGCGGCGGGAAACCCTCCCACTCTGACCCCGGCTATTGCCCGCCATCGCCGGAGCCAGTCCGCTGGGCCTGTATATCCGCTGGCAGATGCCATCAGGGAGGAACTGTCCGGTATAAAGGCCGCAACCGGCAGGACAGAGACGCTGGTTTCAGCCTTTGTAAAAGACCTTACCAGGGGCATGGGACAGGTCTTTGGAAAATTCCGTGACAGACTGCGTCACTGGCGTCTGCGCAGGGCGCTCGGGGAAGCCCGGCGCCGGACAGAGAATGGCGCGCAGACTCTCTGGCGCCGGGTCGAACGCGAACTGACGGAAGAGGATATCCCCGAATGGGGCTCCGACGCATATTTTGGCTCCGTTGCAAAGGCGGAGATGGAACGGAACGGCTCTATTTCAATGGCGCGTGCCGCCGCTCTCCACGAGGGCGAGATGTGGCGCAAACAGGATGCCCGCCGACTGGATCCGGCGGGAAACGGTGTTGTATCGCGCCGTGTCGACTGGCTTTTCCAGCTGGCAGGTATCGGGAATGCAGCCCCGGATAATGTCCTGTCTATCATTCTGCCCTCGCGTTCTTCCGACAGAACGGATGTTTTTGATTCTCTCCGCGACGATCTTCATGATATGGGAATCGATGCAGGCCGTGACGCTGATGTTCTTCACCTGAAAAAGGAGGAACTGTCCAACGCACTTGCGGCTTTTGAGGTTGAAGCTGTTTGCGCAGTGTGCGACCGTCTTCTTCTGGCGCGTTTTGCGCGCCGGACGCGTCCGGCTGATCATGAGCGCAGCAGGATTATCCAGCAGGAACCGCACAGGGTCGTATGGGCATCATCACGCAGGAGAAGCGGACCGGATCTGACGGACTGACCGGACTGCGGGGAAACGGTTCTGTCCATGAGAAAAACAGGAAAAACGTCGGAAAAAGTTACAGTTTTCTTCGATGTCAATCAGCCAGGTGAAAGCAACAATTTTGCTCTTCAGGGTCTCCTCGTCGCAGCCGAAAGGAACTTTACAGCCGGGCGTCGAAGCAGGCTGCAGAAATACGGCAGCATGTGGTCGGATAGCCGTGACAGATCATCTCCTGTCACGGACGACTGTCTCCATCTGGAAATGATGCTTCTCGAACGGCAGCATCTGCAGTTACTGGCCTGCCAGCGCACATCGGGGCGACAGTTCCTGGATTTTCTCAGGCCGTTCGACCTCCGGACACTGGATGACCTTGGATCGGTCAGGCGGAAGCTGCACGATCAGATCCACGCACAGCCGCTCAGCAGCCTCGACAAGGCTCTCGAACTCCAGAACCTCTATCAGGAGCATGATCTCTGGCGGTTGCAGATGCAAATTGCCGATATCGGCACGAGGCTGAAAACGGCCATGCCACGGTATGGTTTTTCAGAATACAGTGCGATCCGGTCCACCATCATTGAAGAGGGTTGCCGCTACATTGGTCGGGCGGTGCATATCGCCGCCCGTCTGTCACTGCATCATCCCGACATACCCATATCGTGGGAGCGTTGCCTGCACGTGTTTCAGGCTGGTCGCAGGGGGATTGATCCATTCAGTACTATTGATGATTATGTCATGGAGCCCTCCACTCCCTCGCGCCTGCTAAGAAAAAGAAGACTGAAAGCCAGGGAGAGAGAAAAGACTCATCTCAGCAAACGTACCCTTGCCGAGATGCTTAAACATTTCAGACCGGTCGCGCATATTCTTGCCGCCATGGACGTTCTGGCCTGCCGTGCCTATCTGCCGATACATCCCACGAACGACGTGTGGCCGCCCTATCGCCCGACATGTGAAACTGATTCTGGCTTTCTGACAGCGGGCCGGAGTTTCATGGACGATCCACGGGATGGGGGCATGACCCGGGCGACACTTGGGTATGCGCTGTGGTTTCAGGACTGGGGTCTGAAAAAGCCTTCTGCCCCGGGAAGCCGGGCTCTGTTCCAGGCTGCGGATATTACGTGCCTGCAAAGCGATCTTTTTCTGCCAGAGGTGATCGGGCACGAACTGGATTTCATTCGGGATAACGGGTCCATTGCACGGCGGGACCCGGTTTATGGCTACATTTATGATCCACACCTGTATGACGATCGGACAAAGGACGTCGCCGACACAGCAGGTATCTCCGCTCCCGGTTTATCTTCCCCTGCTGTCTCTCCGGTAGCAACAGACATGGGAGAAAAAGAAAAATCTGCGTGCATGAAATCACCAGTTCTGATTCTTCCACCACTGCCCAAAGAAATTCTTGGCATGCTGCGCGATTATAAACCGCAGCATAGCAAGCAAAAAAACTCCTGACGTAACCCATGCGACACAGGCGCCGTGTGCCCAGCGCGGTCTGTAAAGCAGAATTCAGTTCTTTTTCTTCGCGAACCGGTCGGACCGGACGCGGGAACGGGAAAATCTCTCTCCAGTCTGTTTTCGCAGAATAACAGCAGAAAATACGAGTGCGATGTGACCGGAGCGGCAGGCCGCGACATTATGCAGGGCTATTTTTTGTTTCGATAACGAAAAATGCAACGGTTTTTGCAGTTTTTGTTTCCATTACCCGCATCGAAGCTGCCTTCAACGAAGTTCGGGTTGAAAGTAGAGAGATGCAGGACACATTCGATTTTCCAGAAATAATTCTGATCAGAAATTCTGCTGTTTTCTTCGGATTTTCACGCGAAACAGCATACAGACTTGTCAGATCCGGCGATATTTTATCATGTCGCATTGCAGGTCGACGGCTGATTACATCGCATTCTGTACGCGAATTTATCGTCAGGCAAGTGAGAGCACAGTCTTCGATTGACCAAAATGCAGACTGGTTCAGAAACTTTATGATATCTTACCGCAGTCTTCCGGTCATTCTTTCCATTTCAAAAGTCAGCAGCTGCTTCGGTATTTCACGCAGGTCAGCATATCGTCTTTCTGCATCAGGAAAAATAGTAACGATCCAAATAGGAAGATCACGTTTTATAATAACTGAAAGTATTCATCATCACATTCAGAGATCCATTACATCCGCTCAGAAAAGTGTCGGCAATCCGGTTGTGGATACGTGCCCATGAATCGCGCGCTATCGCCCGGACGAACCGGTGTAAGCTCAACACTCGGGAACAGGCCCATCGACTCTGGCTCAGGACAGCGGTCCGTGGTAATCTCCAGAAAAATGCACAACTGGCAGGTTCAGGACGATCTGCCGCCAGAAATCCCGGTCGACAAAGCGGAAATCGATATTCTGATGAGGTTTTGCGATGACATCCTTGCCCGTTGCTTCGAGCCCACTCCAGCCACAGCCGTCCCTGCGCGCAGCTCTTTATCTGCGGGTGTCAACAGGGCGGCAGGCCGAGCACGACCTGTCAATTCCTGATCAGCAGCGCCAGGCTGAAGCATATTGTACCGCGAAAGGCTGGGAGGTCGTCGAAGTTTTTATCGAGCCAGGTGCTTCGGCGACAGATGACCGCCGACCGGAATTTCAAAAGTTGATGGAGGCAGCATCGGAGAAACCAGGGCGGTTCGATGTTGTCGTTGTGCATTCCTTCAGCCGCTTTTTCCGTGACCATTTCGAGCTTGAGTTTAACGTCAGACGTCTTGCAAAGCAGGAAATTCGGCTGATCTCGATCACACAGGAACTGGGAGATGATCCGTCTGCCGTGATGATGCGCCAGATCATGGCGCTTTTCGACGAATATCAGTCCCGTGAGAATGCCAAACATACGCTGCGGGCCATGAACGAGAACGCCCGTCAGGGGTTCTGGAACGGCTCCCGTCCGCCTTTCGGCTATCGTACCGTGGAGGCAGAGCGTCGCGGGCAGAAAATAAAGAAGAAGCTGGAGATCGACCCCATTCAGTCTGAAACGGTCAGGCTCATTTTCGAACTCTACCGTCACGGAGATGGACAGTCCGGCGGGCTCGGTATCAAGGCGATTGTCAGCCTCCTCAATGCAAAGGGATACCGTACCCAGACCGGCTCACGGTTTTCCTGCAAATTCATTCATGACGTGCTTACGCGCGAGACCTATGCGGGCACGCATGCGTTCAATGTGGTCGAAGCGAAAACAGGTCGTAAGAAAGCGTCGAATGAGGTGATCACCATGGATGCTCCTGTCATTATTCCCCGTAGTGAGTTTGCGGAAGTGCAGCAGCGTCTGAAACAGAACGCCCCGCGTGTGACCGCACCCCGGATCGTCAATGGTCCATGCCTGCTGACGGGGGTGGCAGTCTGCGCCACCTGCGGGGGCGGGATGACGTTGCGGACAGGAAAATACGGTCGTTATCGCTATTATACCTGCGCGACACAGGCCCGGCAGGGAAAGACGGCCTGCAAGGGGCGGAATATCCGCATGGATCTGCTCGATACGCTGGTCATGGAGCATCTCGCCACCCGTCTGCTCACGAAAGACAGGCTTGGCGTGATACTGGAAGCGCTCCTGACACACTATGCTGCCAGTCAGAACCGTAATGCCGCCCGCCAGGAGAGTCTGCGTAACGCGTCCCGTGAAGCCGAACAGAAGTTGCAAAGGCTGTATGCGGCTATCGAAAATGGCGTTGTCGATGCTACTGATCCCACGCTCAGGGAACGACTTGATGCCCTGAAGGCTCAGCGGGATGAGACCAGTCGTCTCTGCGCAATGGCGGAAGCTCCGGGGATGGTCGTGCCGGTGATTACCGATGAAATGATCGAACGTTTTTCTCGTGACCTGCGGGCAAAGCTGACGGATGGTCCGGTTGCCATGCGCAAGGAATATCTGCGAGCGATCGTCGATCGCATAGAAGTCGATGACAGAGAAATTCGTATTTTTGGAAGGAAAGACAGGCTGATGAACCAGCTCGTCTCGGACCGTCCGAAACTGAACCCAAAAGTTCCCAGTTTTGGACGGGAATGGCGTCCCGTACGGGATTCGAACCCGTGTTGCCGCCGTGAGAGGGCTTGCACCATTATTGAGTTTCAATGAGTTATGCGCGTTTAGCGATATGAAAAGAGAGCATTAAATAGCGGTAAATCAAAGGATGTAGCGCGATAGATGTTCACTCGAACATTAAGGCCCAGCCGCCGTCACTGGCTAAAAGCTTCGCTGCATCCCTTCGCTCCAGGCAAGGAAAAACCTTGTACCCCCCCCCAACCCGTACTATGCTCACGGGGCTGCGGCGGCGTGGATGGACACGCGGGAACTTACCGGCTCAGTCTTGTATGAGGCAGTCAAGGAAAGCTCTCCCTTCGCAGAGAAAGCCGGTATCAAGCCCGGCCCGTAGCAAATACATTTTCTGCGCCTCAGTCCTCAGCATTGCGCCAGAAGTCAGATTTCACGACGAGTATGCGCCACACGATAGCCAGCAAGGTGA
>NZ_JOPI01000066.1:0-306 GCF_002153695.1 Acetobacter sp. DsW_059 | reverse complement strand
GCCGTGAAAGGGCGGTGTCCTAGGCCTCTAGACGAACGGGACTGGAGGCGTGAGTGCTCATCTACAGAGGTTTGATGCTGCCGTCAATGGGTAAAATGTTTCTTTATCATATTGTTTGTATATCTGATAAAAAGACACAGGCTTTTTACGGGGCAGCCATCTAACGTATTGTTTTTACGTTAAGAATTAATTTGTTTGTGGATATTGCCCTGAGCACATATTAATGTTTATTTAAAAACTTTATGGCGTCCCGTACGGGATTCGAACCCGTGTTGCCGCCGTGAAAGGGCGGTGTCCTAGGCCTCT
>NZ_JOPI01000065.1:0-1295 GCF_002153695.1 Acetobacter sp. DsW_059 | reverse complement strand
GGGTCTTTTTATATGACAGTGGGCTAAGCACACCTTTTACCGCCGGCGGGTATGCTCTGGCCTCCACCCTGATCAGTATGGGAGGCGGAGAAAATATTTTTAAAGATCTGCCAGCCAGCTGGGGTAATGCCTCGTGGGAAGCCGCAGCACTCCAGGCCCCTGAAGCCATTCTGATTATCGATTACGGCCAGAACCGGCAAAATATTTTTAATTTTTTGCAGCACCACAACCTGA
Source organism: Acetobacter sp. DsW_059 (assembly GCF_002153695.1). Lineage (NCBI taxonomy): Bacteria > Pseudomonadati > Pseudomonadota > Alphaproteobacteria > Acetobacterales > Acetobacteraceae > Acetobacter > Acetobacter sp. DsW_059. The sequence goes on along the minus strand of NZ_JOPI01000065.1, from coordinate 1,061 downwards.
TGTCAGAAACACAGGCCATTAAAAACCGTAAAATTCTGTTTGTACGCTATGATGAAATGACCCCCTCACCTTACAATATTGATGCAATCGAAAAAATTGCTGCTTTTTTACATCCTGATGTAAAACTCTGACATGACCTTACGTTTTTCGCTCGCTGCTGTTTTTATGTTTTGCCTTCTTGCAGCAGGTGAAATGATTTTGGGCAATGTCACACTCTCATGGCACTCCCTGGCCCAGGGAGTACTGGAAGGGCCATTCAGCCATCAGATCACAGCCCGTATTTTATGGCTTTTTCGTCTGCCCCGTTTGCTTCTGGCTTTTCTGACCGGCGCTACCCTTGCCGCAGCTGGCGCACTGCTGCAAACGGCCACCCGCAACCCACTGGCCGACCCTTTTTTGTTTGGCCTTTCAGCCGGTGCCTCAGCCGGTGCCGTTACTGTCATCATCTTTATGGGTAATATTGCCGGAATATGGACAACAACAATGGGGGCAGCAGCAGGCGCATTCTGTGCCACAACCCTGCTTCTGGCACTGATAACCCGTTCTGCTCACAGCCTGCCTCCGCAAAGGATCATACTGACAGGGCTTGCTGTCTCATTTCTTTTTACATCTGTGACAAATTTTTTGATTTTTCAGGGCGACAGAAATACCGCTCAGTCAGTTCTGTTCTGGACATTAGGAAGCTTCTCCGCCGCATCATGGTCTTCACTGCCCGTTGCGGCACTGGCTCTGCTCCTGATCTGCACCTATGGAGCCCGCTTCCGTAAAGAGCTTGATGCTCTGCTGGCCGGAGAAGACACAGCAACATCACTGGGCGTAAATGTACGCACCCTGCGACTGAGCACTCTGCTGTTATGTGCACTTAGCTGCGCCATGACGGTGGCTTTATGCGGGCCTGTTGGCTTTCTGGGCCTGGTTGTACCGCACCTGGCACGCTTCATGACGGGTAATACGCTGAAGCATATGTTTTTTCCTGCCGCTATACTGGGTGGCCTCACCGCTATGCTTGCTGACCTGCTGAGCCACAGCCTATTTGCAGCTCAGGAGATACCAACCGGCAT
>NZ_JOPI01000064.1:0-4784 GCF_002153695.1 Acetobacter sp. DsW_059 | reverse complement strand
GATAGCGAGCAATAAAGGCAAACCTCACGACCTTTGGCTCGCGAAGAACTGTGTCGCCTTTTTTAACAGCTCCCTCTCCTCCCGCAGCAGAAGGTTCTCACGGCGTAATCTCTCATTCTCACGCAATAGCGCCGTATGATCTGTTGTGTCAGCGACTACAATATCAAGCTTGCGCATCACGGATCCATTTCTTCAACGTCGAGGAGCCGATACCCAGATCCTGGGCAATACGCTCACGCGACAGACCGCTGCTCAGAGCTAAACGCACCGCCTCGTGCCTGAACTCAGCTTTATAAACTCGTCCCATTCCACGTCTCCTTCATGACCATCTTCGGCCTTAAAGGTCCGGAACTAAACCGTGACACGTCCAATCCGGTGGAGATCGATATCACACCGGGGCAGGATGCAGATATCAGCCAGGCAGAACCGATGCTCGAAAACATCGATCCGGATGCTTTCCTCGCAGACAAAGCTTATGATGCAGACAGGCTCATCGACAAACTGACATAGCGCGGTATTATCCCTGTTATCCAGCATAAACGCAACAGGATGACACGACGGGAAACCGACTTCACTCTTTACAGGGAGCGTAACCTTGCCGAGAAGTTCTTCAATAAACTCAAACAGTTCCGCGCGATCGCAACGCGCTACGACAAGATGAAATCAACGTTCCTCGCAGCCGTGCAGTTCGCTTCATTTACCATCCTGCTTAACTGACGACACGCCGTAGTAGAACGAAGCTTTATGAGAGCGGCTGATTTACCTCCAAATTAAAAAGATACATAAAGTCTTATTCAATGCCTCACTAAAAATAGAGAAAATTACCTTTGTTTTGATCTCCAGATATGAGGCTTAAAATACTCAAATGACGCGCACAAGCCCGATATAAATTTATTGACACTACGAGACAATAGTTCTTTATGAAACCAGTTATATATTGGAATTATTAATAATTTTGACCGCTCTCGAAACTCGATACAAACACAAGACAACACCTCTCGCAATTCTTGTGAGGGTGCTGGTTCTTGTTGGGTTTTTAGGACAACTTTTCATTCAAGGTTTTTCCCTGCCTGACGAAACGCCACGGACCGCAATTGAGCGGCTAACAGGCATTGATATCAGTCCTCAGCGCAGCATGAGCCATGATATGACAATGATAGATATGCCTATGAGCATGTCAGATCATCACCATGATACACATCATCGCGACAAAAGCTGTCCTCTTTGCACGTTACTGGAACTTGTCGCTGTTATTCTGATAAACCTATCCACATTGCCCACTTATACTGTGTATCGATATCAACAGGAAATGCGGGCGCATCCTCCCAGAGCGCCACCATCCGTTTTCACGGGCCTGCCTCCATCGCGCGGTCCCCCTTTGTTTTCCTGAGCCCTTCGTCAGCTTCTGGTTTGTGTCGTCTCATCCTACACGCCACTTTTATGCGTGTTTGGGAGTGTTTCTGCACGCTCCGATGCTGAGTCTTTCTCAGTTCAGGATTACCTTTAATCATGTATAGCAAAACCCATGGCACTCATGGAGTGCCAGCGTGCCGTTTTGTCGCGCGCATTGTCATGCTGTCTTATGGTTTGACCGCCACACCTGTGTGGGCGCAGAGCAGCACAGACAAAACATCATCTGCACAGACTAGCTTATCACCTCAGAAAGAAAAAAAGACAGAGCTCGCGTCCCAGTCACAAAGCTTTGTGATCGTTAATGGAACACGGCAACCTGCCGAGAATTATCTTGCTCAGACCAGTAGTTCAGCTCTAAAAATTCCTGTTTCCATCCAGAAAACACCAGCATCAGTACAGGTCATCACTCATGCTGTCATACAGGATCGGGGTGCTCTCAGCATTAATCAGGCCATCGAGACAGTCAGCGGTGTTGAACGTAATCTGACTTTCCCTAATTCTCTGACTTTCCGTGTGCGTGGGTTTGTGGACGCCTCGACAACCTTACGCGATGGTTTTAGAGAACAGACCGGAACCCAAGATATTCAGGGCGTTGACAACATTGAAGTCCTCAAAGGTCCCGCATCGGTGTTATACGGTGGTTCAACCTCTTCAGGCGGTACCGTCAACGTCACGACAAAGCGAGCCATTGCAAACCATAACTTTCTGAATGCCGGATTATCAGGTGGAAGTTTTGGATTATTCCGTGGAACCGCAGACGGTAATCGTGATCTATCAGGAGATGGAAAAATTGTAGGGCGTATCAATTTCGCCTATCAACATGATGATACATTCCGAAACTTCGGTTACAATGAAACAACCTATGTTGCTCCCACTGTTCAGTGGACTCCCTCTCTTCATGATAAGATTGATTTCTTCGCGTCTTGGCAGCTTTCAAACTATACTTGGGGCGCATCTCAAACCCCTTTAATCCGAAAAGCTCTGGCCCTCCCCCTCTCCTATAACTTCGATAATCGGACTCTTGGAGTCTCGCATCAGAACTCCTGGCGTTTAGGATACAACTGGGTACATAAATTTTCTGATTCATTCCGATTTCGATCAGGCTTTGCAAGCTCAATCAATAACTATAATTTCGGTACGGATCGTATGAGCACCTTTGCTCTCTCAACGAACGGACGAACCCTGAGCCGAGGAATATCCAGCGGCCCTCAGATGGGTAAAGATTTTGATCTCCAAAATGAACTTTCAGGCACTTTTCATACTGGCCCATTGAAGCATGACTGGCTGGTCGGCAGTGAACTTTATCAGACAGATTATAGCGCCAAGACCTATGCTGCGTCCCTACCCGCACTTGTTCTTACAGACCCCGTTTATACGGGATTACCAGGACTTGCACGGTTACGCTCCAATATTTCAACACAGGCAGAAGCCGCCTCTGTGTATTTTCAGGATTACATCTCCCTTTTTAATCGCTTCTATTTCCTTGGGGGCGGTCGCTATGACGCAACGACAACATCTTCTCTCAATAAAATAAAAGAAATCAACACCTCTGTCTCTGCAAACAAATTCTCTCCTCGACTTGGTATTCTCTACACCGCTGGCAAAACAACTTCTCTTTATTTCAACTGGTCAACGAGCTTTATCCCCACATCGACTTCTTCCTTTAATGGGACTCCCCTTTCACCCGGAAGGTCTCGCCAGATTGAAGCAGGCATCAAACAACAACTGTTTCATGAGCACATTCAGGCGACAGTCGCGGTATATGATATTCGTCGCTCAAATGTTGCCACGACAGACCCTGCTCATCCGCTTTATTCCATTGCTGTTGGCCAGCAGCGTAGCCGAGGAATAGAAGCTGATGTGGCTGGGGAGATTTTACCGGGGTGGAAGGCCGTTCTCAGTTACGCTTACACTTTTGCAAATGTAACCCGTGACAACAAATATCCTATCGGTAGTGTTCTTGCTGGCGTCGCCAAACATACCGGAAACGTCTGGACAACATATGAGTTTGCCGACGGAACAGTTTTGCATGGTTTAGGCTTAGGACTGGGTATCAGAGCCGCCACCCGACGGGAAGCAACACTTCCCAATTCGTTCTACCTTCCTGGCTATTTCCGGCTTGATTCTGCCTTATGGTATAAGTTTTCCTTACACGGACGACCAGTCAGGGCTCAGCTCAACATGACGAACCTGACCAATGCCCGCATTTATGACACAAATGGAACATTTTCCATGCGTGCGGAAGCGCCACGTTCGGCTTTGGGTTCACTTCAGGTGGCATTCTGATGACGAAATCCAACAGCTCTCTTGAGGGCGGCTCGTGCGCCGTTTTTGCTCAAATTAAACCCTCTTACAAAGAAACAATCATGCCAAATTTACTACCAGGCGCTTCTGCTTTACCCGGTCTTAAACGACGTGCCTTTGCTACTCTTGTCATGGCCTCCATAGTCTCAGAACGTGCCCAAGCAGCAACAACCAGTTCTGAGAAAGAGCATCTGGAGCATATGCAAGGTATGAAATTCGCTGGCCCTCCAATTAAAATTGCCATGCTTGTTTACCCCAATATGGTTCTTCAGGACCTTGTCGGTCCACAAACAATTTTTAAAATTCTAGGTGCTGAAATTCATCTGGTTGGCATGACTATGACGCCAGTCTCAACCGATGTTGGTATTCCTGTTCCCCCAACAGACACACCAGCAACATGTCCACAGGAACTGGATGTATTGTTTGTACCGGGCGGTCTAATGGGAACAATTGCCTGCATGAACGATCCCAACGTCCTTGCTTTCTTGACAAGTCGTGCACCACACTCTCGCTTTATTACAAGCGTTTGCACAGGTAGCCTTATTCTCGCCGCAGCAGGGCTATTGGAGGGATACAAAGCTACATCCCATTGGGGTGTTGTTGATTTACTGCCGTTAATGGGGGCCATTGAAAGCCACGAACGCGTTGTGCAAGATCGCAATAGGATTACAGGAGGCGGTGTGACTGCTGGCCTTGATTTTGGGCTTACTCTCGCAGCGCAATTACGCGGGCAGGCCGCAGCAGAACATATTCAACTCATTATCCAGTATGCACCCAAGCCCCCGTTTCATCATGGCGACCCATCGGAAATTCCGGAAGCCCAAATGGCACTTGAACGTAGTCATAGAGCATGGATGGACGAGAAAGCATTGCAGGCCGTACAAACAGCCTCAAAACGATTAAAGCTATAAGAGGCGTGTCTATCCCGGTCACTCTCACTTCCACACCCCTCGAGGCAGAGAAATTTCTAAAATGATCGTGCATTCTGCATTTAAGCACAAACAGCCTAGGCTCAGGACTTGTCTTATGAAATCCGGGTCGTTGTATGCGACAAAGGCAGTAGTCAG